>JAFAGU010000023.1 GCA_019237595.1 Betaproteobacteria bacterium
TCGGGCCCGAACGCCGGCCCGGCGTCGTAGACGAGCGTCCGGTTCTGCGTGCGCACGAGCACCGCGAGGCCCTGGCCGACGTCGAGCGTGGTGATCCACGCTTCGCCCTCGCGCGGGGAGGGCGGGGGGAAAAGGAAGGCCGGCGCCAAAAGCGCGAGCGCGCAAAGCCGCGAAGGCGTACCGCGCGGCGCGAGCGCCCACGCGACGCCCATGAGAGCGAGGGCGATCGCCCACGGCGGCGGGACATGCTGCTGCCAGAGGGCTCCGGGCAGCGCCGCACACCATTCGAGGAACTGGAGCAGGCATTCGACGAGCCACGCCGAGAGCTGGAGGAGCGGCTGCGAGGGGAGGACCGCGGCGAGCAGAGCGAGGGGTGTGACGACGAACGAGACGATGGGAATCGCCACGGCGTTGGCGAGCGGCCCGGCGATCGACACCTGGGCGAAGAGCAGCAGCGCCGCCGGCGCGAGGCCGAGCGTGATCGCCGCCTGCACGCGCGCCCACTGCGCGAGCCAGTGCTCGCGCCCCGTCCAGCCCGAAGCGACATAGAAGATCAACGCCACGGCGCCGAAGGAAAGCCACAAGCCCGGCGCGAGCGGCGCCCACGGGTCGAGGAGGACGACCGCGGCGAGCGCGAGCGCCAGCACGCGAAGCGGCGAGGCGATGCGCCCGCTCCAGAGCGCCGCCGCGACGACCGCGACCATGTAGAACGTGCGCTGCGCCGGGACAGCGAAGCCCGCGAGGAGCGTGTAGGCCAGCGCGCCAGCGATCGCGGCGAGCGCCGCAGCCTTCCGGGCAGGAAGCCGGTGGCAGAGCGCCGCCGAGCGCCGCCAGAGCGCGCCGACGAGCCAGGCGAAAAGCCCGGAGACGAGCGTCACGTGCAGGCCGGAGATGCTCATGAGGTGGGTCACCCCGGTGCGATTGAAGAGCTGCCACTCCTCGGCGGAGATCGCGCGCTGGTCGCCGACCGCGAGCGCGGCGAGGATTCCCGCGGCGGGCGTCATCCCAAGGGCGGCGAAGAACCGGTCACGCACCGCTTCGCGAGCGCGCTCGATCCAGTCCGAGGGCGAATTGCGCTCGCCAAGAAGCCGCTGCACGCCCCGCGGCCTCACGTAGCCCGTGGCCCCGATTCCCTGCTCGAGGAGCCAGGCCTCGTAGTCGAAGCCGTTCGGGTTGGCATTGCCGTGCGGCCGGCGAAGGCGCAGCGTGAGCAGCCACCGCTCTCCGGGATGCACTGCCCCGGAAAGCACCGCGGCATCGTCTTCCGCCTGGCTCGACCGGAACCAGGAAACGAGAATCCTTCCAGGCAGGGGCGCCTCCGCCGATTCGACGTCGAGCTCGAAGCGCGTGCCGCGCTCGTTCACCGACGGAAGGCTCGCCACGACCCCGACGACCTGCAGGTCGCGCCCCTCGAGCGACGGGGAGAGCCAGCCCGCCATGCGATGCTCGGCGAGGACGCCCGCCCAGAAGAATCCGGCGCCAAGCGCGAGGAAGGGCAGGAGGCGCGGCCGCCACCACGCCGCGGCCGCGAGCGGCACGAGCCCGAGCGCCCAGGCGAGCGGCGGCAGCTCCGCCTGCAGCTGCAGGAGTGCCGCCCCCAGGGCGAAGGCGAGCGCCGCGAGCGTCATCTACAATGCAACGCGCCTCCCCCAGAAGGGCTGACCGTGCCGCGCAAGCTGCTGCGCAAGGTGCTCCCCGACCCCGAGGCGGTGCGCTCGCGCCGCGTCGTCGGCCTCTTCGGCGCATGGGTCCACGATCCGAGGCTGTGGCACCTGAACCGGCGCTCGGTGCCCGGCGCGGTGGCGATCGGGCTCTTCTGCGGCCTTATCCCTGGGCCCTTGCAGATGCTCGGCGCGCTCGCTCTCACCGTGCCGCTCAGGCAAAACGTCCCGGTCGCGCTCCTTACCACGCTCTACACCAACCCGCTCACCATCGTGCCGCTCTATGTCCTCGCCTATCGCTACGGCGCGCTCTTCTTCGGCGCCGACGGCTCGGCGCCGATTCCGCTCTACGAGACGGACTGGAGCGACTGGGCGGGCTCGGCGCGCGCGCTTCTCGACTGGGCGCTCGCGCTCGGCAAGCCCCTCGCCGTGGGCCTCCTCGCCCTTGCGCTCACGCTCGCGCTCGCCGGATACTGCGCGGTATCGCTCGCCTGGCGCCTGCATGTCGCGGCGGCCTGGCGCAGGCGCAAGAAGAAGAGGCGCTCGTCCCGCTGATGCACAACCAGTTCCGATTCCTCGTCGCGCGCGCCTACCGCACCTTCCGGTATCCGGCCGCGGGCTTCGTGCTCGTCATGATCATCGGCACGGCGGGCTACTGGCACATCAGCGGCGGCAAGGCGACGCTCGTCGACTGCGCCTACATGACGTTCATTACGGTCGCGACCATCGGCTACGGCGAGATCATCGACCTCTCCGCGAGCCCCGGCGGGCGCGTCTTCACGATGGTGATCGGGTTCTTCGGCGTGGCGAACCTGACCTACATGATCTCCAAGATGGCGGCGTTCATCGTGGAGAGCGATCTCAACGAGGAGCTGAGGAGGCGCAGGATGCTGGACAAGATCGCGCGGCTGGCGGGGCACTACATCATCTGCGGCATGGGGCGCGTCGGCTCGAACGTCGCCCACGAGCTCACCGTGACGAAGCGGCCCTTCGTCGCGATCGACGATGCGCAGGCGGCGCTCGAGCTCTTCAAGGAGCGCTATCCCGATGCGCTCGCGCTCCACGGCGACGCTTCCGGCGACGACATGCTCCTGTCGGCCGGCATCGCGAAGGCCGCCGGGATCTTCGCCATCACCGGCGACGACGGCCGCAACCTCATGATCACGCTCGCGGCGAAGCAGCTGAACCCCGCGGTGCGCGTGGTCGCGCGCTGCCACGAGGTGCGCAGCATCGACAAGCTCAAGCGCGTCGGCGCCGACGCCATCGTCTCGCCCGACTTCACCGGCGGCATGCGCATCGCCTCGAGCATGCTCCGCCCCACGGTGGTGAGCTTCCTCGACGAGATGCTGCGTACCGACGACCGGCTGCGCGTGGAGGAAGTGGAAGTGCCGGTGGGGCTTGCGCGCTGCACGCTCGCCGAGGCGGCGCCCGCGTCGCGCGACTACATCGTCCTCGCCGTACGCGCCGGGGAAACCTGGGAGTTCAACCCCGGCCCGGAGTACGCGATCGAGGGCGGGACGACGCTCATCATCATGGCGCACCCTGAAGGCCGGCAGGCGCTGCAGGAGCGCTTGCGCGCCGCGGTCACGTAGCGACCCGGGCCTCCGCCAGGACTCCGTTCCGAAGCTCGTAGACCCTTTGCGCGCGGGCCGCGATGGCGCGGTCGTGCGTCACGAGCACGAAGGCCGTGCCGTGCGACTCCGAAAGCCTCAGCATCGCGTCGAACACTTCGTCCGCGGTATGCGAATCGAGGTTGCCGGTCGGCTCGTCGGCGAGCACGCAGGCCGGCTCGGCGACGAGCGCTCGCGCGAAGGCGCAGCGCTGGCGCTCGCCGCCCGAGAGCTCGCCGGGCTGGTGCTCCAGCCGCGCGCCCAACCCGACTTCCCCGAGCACCTTGCTCGCTTTCTCGAGCGCTGCATCGCGATTCACGCGGCGGATGAGGAGCGGCATCGCCACGTTCTCCACCGCCGTGAACTCCGCCAGGAGGTGGTGGAACTGGTAGACGAAGCCGAGCGTGAGGTTGCGCACCCGCCCGCGCTCCGCGTCGCCCATCGCGCTGAAGGGCTTGCCCTGGACGAGTACCGTCCCGGCCGTGGGCGCATCCAGCCCACCAAGGAGGTGCAGGAGCGTGGACTTTCCGGAGCCCGAGCGGCCCGTGATGGCGACTCGCTCGCCGCTCGACACGGCGAAGTCGACGCCGTTCAGCACGGGCACGGACTGCGGACCCTCGTACGTCTTGCGAAGGCCGCGGCAGCTCAGCACTTCACTCATAGCGAAGCGCCTCCGCGGGATTGACGCGCGCCGCCCAGAGGCTCGGGAACACCGTGGCGAGGAACGAGAGGACGACCGCGACGAGCGACACCGCGAGCACGTCGCCCGCCTGGAGATCGGACGGCAACTCCGGGATGAGGTACACGTCCTTCGAGAGGAACTGGATGCTGAAGGCGCGCTCGATCGCCGGCACGATCACGTCGATGTTCTGCGCGATGACGATGCCTGTGAGGACCCCGAGCACCGTTCCGACCAGGCCGATCACCATGCCCTGCGTCATGAAGATCTGCATGATGGAGCGCGGCGAGGCGCCGAGGGTGCGCAGGATGGCGATGTCCGCCTTCTTGTCCGTCACCGCCATGACCATCGTCGAGATGATGTTGATCGCCGCGACCAGGATGATGAGCGCGAGGATGATGAACATCACCCGCTTCTCGATCTCCACGGCGCGGAAGAAGTTCGCGTGGCTGCGCGTCCAGTCGGAGGCATAGAGGTCGGCCGGCAACTTCGTCATCAGGTCGTAGGCGACTTCCCGCGCGGCGAAGAGGTCGTCGAGCTTCAGGCGCACGCCCGTGACGTTGTCGCCTAGCTGGTAGACCGCCTGGGCGTCCTTCAGGTTGACGAGCGCGAGCGTGGAGTCGGCGTCGACGATGCCCGCCTCGAAGGTTCCCGCCACGGTGAACTGCTTGAGGCGCGGGATGAGCCCCGCCGGCGTGACGGTGCCCTGCGGCGCGATCAGCGCCACCTTGTCGCCTGGCAGGAGCCCGAGCGCCCGCGCGAGGTCGCCGCCGAGGATCACGTTGAAGGAGCCCGGCGTGAGCGCGCCGAGCGAGCCGGAGCGCATGTGGCGTGCGAAGTCCGCGACGCCCTCCTCGAGCGCCGGATCGATGCCGCGCACGAGCGCGCCCCTTACCGCGCGGCCCGCGGTGAGCATCGCCTGGCCCTGGACGAAGGGCGCCTCCGCGCGCACGTGCGGCTGCTTCGCGGCGAGCTCCGCGATCGGCCTCCAGTCCGCGATCAGGTTGTTCGGCCCGCTGATCTGCACGTGCGAGACGACGCCCAGGATGCGCGTGCGCACTTCCTTCTGGAAGCCGTTCATCACCGAGAGCACGACGATGAGCGCCCACACGCCGAGCCAGATGCCGATGATGGAAATGAGCGAATTGATGCCGATGAAGCGGTTGCGACGCTTCGCGCGCGTGTAGCGCAGGCCGACGAGGAGCTCGTATCGCATCGCTGCAGGGGGAGGGGACTTCGGCGCGAGAATACTACAATCATCGCGATGGACGCCGACACCGCCGCCCTGCTCGCCCGCCTGCTCCGCACGGAGCGGCTCGCCCACCTCGCCACGCTGCGCGGCGGCGCGCCCATGGCCTCCATGACGCTCTTTCTTCCCGAGCAGGATTTCTCCGCGTTCTACGTGCACGTGAGCCGGCTCGCCTGGCACACGCAGGACATGAGCCACGATCCCCGCGTCGCGCTTTCGGTCTCGCAGACCGACGATGGGCGGGCGGATCCCTTTACGCTGATGCGCGTCACGATCCGGGGCGAGTCTTCGCCCTTCGAGGATCGCGATTCGTCCATGAAAGCGAGATGGCTGGCGCGCTTCCCGGAGCAGGCGATCAACTTCGAGCTCGCGGATTTCTCGTTCTGGAAGATCGTCCCGCGCGACGCCCGCTTCGTCGCCGGATTCGGCAAGATCCACAACCTGTCGCCGGCCGAGCTCAAGGCCGCGGGCGGCTGAGCTTGCTCCTCCTCCTGCGCCTTGCGCGGAAGCTCATCGGCTGGGCCGATTTCATCGCGTTCACCGCGCTGCTCTACCTCCTCGCGTGGCTGCCCTGGCCCGGCAAGCGCTCCTCGCACCCGGTGGCGAGGATGTTCAACGCATGGTGCCGCGCGTTCGTGCGCGCGCTCGACGTAGACCTGCGCCTGCACCAGAAAAACCTCCGTAGGCTGCCTGAGCGCTACATCCTCATCGCAAACCATCCGGCGGCGTTCGAAGACATCGGCATCCCCGCGCTCTTCGACGTCGTATCGCTCGCCAAAGTGCAGGTGAAGGACTGGTTCCTCGTCGGGCGGATCAGCCAGGCTGCCGGGACCCTCTACGTCGATCGCGACAGCCCGGAATCGCGCCACCATGCCATCGACGCCATGGTCGAGGCGGTGAACGGCGGCCAGAACATCGCGCTCTACCCGGAAGGCGGCTGCAAGGGGCGGCGGCTCTTCCACGAGTTCCAATCCGGCGCCTTCGACGTGTCGATGCGAACCGGCGTGCCAGTGCTCCCGGTATTCCTGCACTACGAGGCGCAGGACGACTTCGAGTGGCAGCCGCCCTACACGCTGCCGCAGAAAATCTGGCACATGGCGACGACGGTGAATAACCGTGCGAACTATTACGTCTACGACCCGCTCGAGCCGAAGGACTACGCGGACAAGCACGCCATGAAGGCCGCCGCCTACGCCCTGTACGTTCGCTGGAACGCCCAATACCTCGAGTGAGGATCTACGGCGTCGACTTCACCTGCGCGCCGCGACGAGCCAAGCCGATCACCGCCGCCATCGCGCTCCTGAAGGGAAAATCGCTGCGCGTATCGGAGATCGAAGCGCTCTCCTCCTTTGCGCAATTCGAGTCGCTGCTCGCGCGGCCGGGACCGTGGGTCGGCGGCTTCGATTTTCCGTTTGCCCTTCCGCTCGAGCTGCTCCGAGACTTGCAATGGCCCCTGGGGTGGAAAAGCGCGGTGGCGCGCGCAAGCCAGCTTTCGCGGGCGCAGCTGAGGAATACGCTGGACGCCTACCGCGCGACGAGGCCGCCGGGGCGCAAGTATGCGCATCGGGCGACGGATCTTCCCGCCGGCTCGTCGAGTCCGATGAAGCTCGTAAATCCGCCGGTCGCGCTCATGTTCCATGAAGGGGCGCCGCGTCTTCTCGCGTCCGGCGTGCATCTGCCCGCCCTCGCCGACGGCGACCGCTCGCGCGTCGCGCTCGAGGCCTACCCCGGCCTCCTCGTGCGCCGGCAGCTCGGCCTGCGCGCTTCCTACAAGAGCGACACGCGCGCCGGACAAACCCGCGAGCGCCGCCTGGCGCGCAAAAGAATCGTCGAGGCCCTCGAGGAGGCGAAGCCGCTCGGCATCAAGGTCCTCATGGACAACGCGCTCAAGTCGCGCGTGCTCGCGGATGGAACGGGAGATCTTCTCGACGCCATCATCTGCGCCGTGCAAGCCGCCTGGGCAAGCTCGCAGCCGCAATTCGGGCTGCCGCCGGTAGCCTTCGCCGGCGAAGGCTGGATCATTTCGGCGTAGGCGCCGGCGCGGGCGGCGAACGCGGACACGAAGAGCGCGCGGGCGAGGTTCATCAGGCTTGGACCGCTACAATCGATTCGATGTTCACCGTATACGGGATGAGCGCATCGGGCAATTGCTACAAGGTGAAGCTCGCGCTCGAGCAGCTCCGGCTGCCCTACCGGTGG
>JAFAGU010000010.1 GCA_019237595.1 Betaproteobacteria bacterium
GCTCGATGTCTCCACCGCCACCGACGTCATCCGCGACGACGCGGCGATCGACAACGAGTTCCGCTCGATCCTGCGCCAGCTCATCACCTACATGATGGAAGACCCGCGCACGATCTCGACCTCGCTGGAAGTCATCTGGGTCGCGAAGGCGATCGAGCGCATCGGCGACCACGCCAAGAACATGGCCGAGCAGGTGATCTACATCGTCAAGGGCACCGACGTGCGGCACATCGATCCGGCCAGCATCGAGCGCGAGCTCGCCGGGCGGTGAGCGCCACGATCCTCGTCGTCGAGGACGAGCCGCAGGTCCAGGAGCTCGTCGCCGTCAACCTCGAGCACGCCGGGCACCGCGTGCGCCGCGCCGCGAGCGCCGAGGAAGCCGAGGCGGCGATCCGCGACGAGCTGCCCGACGTCGTCATCCTCGACTGGATGCTTCCCGGAGAATCCGGCGTGGCCCTCGCGCGCCGGCTGCGCGCGCAGGAGCGCACGCAGGGGCTGCCGATCCTCATGCTCACGGCGCGCGCGATGGAGCACGACAAGATCTCGGGCCTCGAGGCCGGCGCCGACGACTACCTGACCAAGCCCTTTTCGCCGAAGGAGCTCGCCGCGCGGATCAAGGCGGTCCTGCGCCGCCGGGCGCCGCAGCTCGCCGACGACGCGGTGGAAATCGGCGGCCTTCGCCTCGATCCCGCCGGGCGCCGCGTCACCGCGGGCGGCAAGGTGGTCGAGCTCGGCCCCACGGAATTCCGCCTGCTGCACTTCCTCATGACGCATCCGGACCGGATCTATTCGCGGCCGCAGCTCCTGGACCACGTCTGGGGCGACCACGTCTTCATCGAGGAGCGAACCGTCGACGTCCACATCCGGCGGCTGCGCAAGGCGCTCGAGCCCACGGGCCACGATGCGCTCGTCGACACCGTGCGCGGATCCGGATACGGCCTGCGCAAGCCCTGAGCCCCCGGCCGGGCTAGCGCCCCGGCGCTGCATGAGAAAATGACCGGCGCCGTGTCCCGCGTCTACCAGCGAACCCTCGCGACCCTCGCTGTCTCCATCTTCGCCGGGCTCGCCTCGGCTGCGGTGGCCGGTGCCGCGTGGGGATGGGCGGCGTTCTCCTTCTTCCTCATCGTGGCGCTCGGCTATCACGCCTGGCACTTGCGCCGCCTCTCGGACTGGCTGGAAGACCCGGTGCCGGGCAAGGTCCCGGAGGGGTACGGAACCTGGGACGACCTGCTCACGGCGCTTCACCGCCACGAGCGCGAAGGCGCCAAGCGCGAGCAGCTCCTCTCCGAGACGCTGATCCGCTTCAGGCGCGCGGCGCAGGCGCTTCCCGATGGCGTCGTCATCCTCGACTCGGACAACCGCATCGAGTGGTGCAACGATACCGCCTCCGCGTACCTCGGACTGGATCCTGTGGCCGACGTGGGCCAGGCCATCGCGAACCTCGTGCGCGAGCCCGCCTTCGTCGACTACCTCGCGCAAGGCGAGCACGGCGAGCGTGACGCGGTGCAGATCCATTCCGGCCTTTCGACGATCCTCGCCGTAAAGCTCATCCCCTACGGCGAGTCGCAGAAGCTGCTCCTCGCGCGAGACGTGACGCAGGCCGAGCGCATCGAAACCATGCGGCGCGACTTCGTCGCCAACGTGTCGCACGAGCTGCGCACGCCGCTCACCGTGCTCGTCGGCTTCCTGGAGACCGTGCGCGAGCTGAAGCTCGACCCGCAGCGCACGCGCGACTACCTCGGGATGATGCAGGAGCAGGCCGCCCGCATGCACCGGATCATCGAGGACTTGCTCACGCTCTCGGTCCTCGAGTCCGCGCCGCCGCCGCCATCGGAGCGCGTGCGCGTCGCTCCGCTCCTCGAGCGGCTGCGAACCGACGCGGAGGCGCTCTCGGGCGGCCGCCACGTCATCACGCTCGAAGGCCGCCCGACGGTGGACCTGCTGGGCGCCGAGACGGAGATCTCGAGCGCGTTCGGCAACCTCGTCACCAACGCCATCCGCTATACGCCTGCCGGCGGGACAGTGAAGCTCCTCTGGCGCGATCCGCCGGAGGGACCCAGCTTCACGGTGGAGGACACCGGCATCGGCATCTCGCCCGAGCACCTGCCCCGCCTCACCGAGCGGTTCTACCGGGTCGACCGCAGCCGCTCGCGAGAAACGGGCGGAACGGGCCTCGGCCTCGCGAT
>JAFAGU010000018.1 GCA_019237595.1 Betaproteobacteria bacterium
CGCCCAGCCCGACGAGTCGCGCGACCCCGGCGGGCGCGTCTTCCGCGCGCTCGAAGACGACGGCTTCGAACGCTGCCGCGTCCGTTAGGAGGGCGCGCAGCAAGCGGTTGTTGAGGGCGTGGCCCGACTTGTGCGCGGTGAAGGCGCCCAGCAGCGGCCCTCCGAGCAGGTAGAGGTCGCCGACCGCATCGAGCAGCTTGTGGCGGATGAACTCGTCGGCGAAGCGCAAGCCTTCGGCGTTGAGGACGCGGTACTCGTCGAGCACGACGGCATTGTCCAGCCCGCCGCCCAGGGCAAGCCCGCTTTCGCGCAGGTCCTCCATGTCGTGCATGAAACCGAAGGTGCGCGCGCGCGCGATTTCCTTCAGGTAGGAGGTCTGCGCGAAGTCGAGCGTCACGGACTGCGTCGTGCGCTCGATGACGGGATGGCGAAACTCGATGGAAAAGGAGAGCTTGTAGCCCTCGTAGGGCTCGAGGCGCGCCCACTTGTCGCCCTCGCTCACTTCCACCCGCTTCTTCACCCGCAGGAATTTCTTGGGCGCCGGCTGCTCCTCGATGCCGGCCTGCTGCAACAGGAGCGCGAACGGCGCAGCGCTTCCGTCCATGATCGGCAGCTCCGCCGCATCGACATCTGCGTAGGCGTTGTCGATTCCGAGCCCGGCGAGCGCGGACATGAGGTGCTCGACGGTGTGGATCTTTACGTCGCCCTGCACCAGCGTGGAGGCCAGGCGAGCTTCGCCCACGAGCTGCGCGCGAGCGGGCACTTCCACTGGCGACGCGAGGTCGACGCGGCGAAACACGATGCCGGTATTCGGTGCCGCCGGTCGCAACGTGAGCCGCACCTTGCGTCCCGTATGAAGGCCGACGCCCGAGGCGCTGACGAGCGACTTGAGGGTTCGCTGGCGCAGCATGGGTCTAAGTACCTGGAGAAGCAAAGATTCTAGCAAACGGCAGCCGGCCGCCCCCGGCAAGGGGGGAGCGGCCGGTGCTTGCGGCAGGCGCGGGGCTAGTCGGCCTGCTTCCTCAGGAACGCGGGGATGTCGTATTTATCGACGCCGCTCTGCTGCAGCGCCTCGACCGTCGAGGCGCGGTTGCGGCGGATGACCGCCGGCGCATCGAGCTGGTTGTAGTCGACCTGGCCCGAGTTGAAGGCGGGCGCATCGTGCGTTCCCGTCTTCTGCGAGACGACGAGCTGCGGCTTCTGCTGTCGGGCACTCGCCATGCCCAGGCCGGTGGCGACGACCGTCACGCGCAGGTTGTCTCCGAGCGTGTCGTCGTAGACGCCTCCGTAGATGATGGTCGCATCCTCAGCGGCGAAGCTGCGGATGATGTTCATCACCTCCTTCGTCTCGCGGAGCTTCAGGCTCGCCTTCGACGCGGTGATGTTCACCAGCACGCCGCGCGCGCCCGCGAGGTTCACGCCCTCGAGCAGCGGGCAGGCGATCGCCTGCTCGGCGGCGATGCGCGCGCGGTCGATGCCGCTCGCGGACGAGGAACCCATCATCGCCATGCCCTGCTCCGACATGACGGTGCGCACGTCCTGGAAGTCGACGTTGACGAGGCCCGGGTTGTTGATGATCTCCGCGATCCCGGCGACGGCGTTGTTCAGCACGTCGTCCGCGGCCTTGAACGCGTCTTCCTGCGTCACGTCCTCGCCGAGCACCTCCTCGAGCTTGTCATTGAGAATGACGATGAGCGAGTCGGTGTGCGGGGCAAGCGCCTCGAGGCCGGCTTCGGCGATCTTCATCCGCTTGGATCCCTCGAACGTGAAGGGCTTCGTCACGACGGCCACGGTGAGGATCCCGAGTCCGCGCGCCACTTCCGCAATGACCGGCCCTGCGCCTGTGCCCGTGCCGCCGCCCATTCCAGCGGTGATGAACACCATGTGCGCGCCGGCCACCGCCTCCTCGATGCGGTCGCGATCGGCGATCGCCACCGCGCGCGCCTCCTCGGGCTTCGCTCCCGCGCCGAGGCCGCTCGAGCCGAGCTGGATCTGGTTCCCGGCCTTGTTCCGCGAAAGCACCTGCGCGTCGGTGTTCACCGCGATGAACTCCACGCCCTGCACGCCCTGCTCGATCATGTGGTTGACGGCATTGCCTCCCGCCCCGCCCACCCCGATGACCTTGATGACCGGACCGGTCACCTGGTTGTCGACAATTTCAAACATGGTTTTTTATCTCCTTGCCTTGGTTAGCCCTGCTTCAGAAATTGCGTTGGAACCACTCCCTCATGCGCCCCAGAACCGCCTTCACCGAGCCGCTCTGGCGCGAAAGCTGCCCGTGCTGAACCTGCGCCACGCCCTCGTGCAGCAAGCCCATCGCCGTGGCAAAGCGTGGGTTGCGGACTACATCGGCGAGGCCGCCCTGGTACTTGGGAAGCCCCATGCGGACGGGCATGTGGAAGATCTCTTCGCCGAGCTCGACCATGCCGTGCATCGTCGAGGAGCCCCCCGTGAGCACCACGCCGCTCGAGAGCAGCTCCTCGAAGCCCGATTCGCGCAGTACCTGCTGCACGAGCGAGTAGAGCTCCTCGACGCGCGGCTCGATGACCTCGGCGAGCGTCTGGCGCGAGAGCGACCGCGCCCCGCGGTCGCCGATCCCCGGCACCTCGATCATGTCGTTCGGATCCGCGAGCTGGCGCAGCGCCACGCCATGCCGCGTCTTGATGTTCTCGGCGTCCGCGGTGGGCGTTCGCAGCGCCATCGCGATGTCGTTGGTGATCTGGTCGCCGGCGATCGGGATGACGGCGGTATGGCGGATGGCGCCGTGCGTGAAGATGGCGATGTCGGTGGTGCCGCCCCCGATGTCGAGCAGGCACACGCCGAGGTCCTTCTCGTCCTCCGAAAGGACGGCGCGCGAGGACGCAAGCGGCTGGAGGATGAGGTCGTTCACCTCCAGCCCGCAGCGGCGCACGCACTTCACGATGTTCTGCGCCGCGGACACGGCGCCCGTGACGATGTGCACCTTGACCTCCAGGCGCACCCCGGACATGCCGATCGGCTCGCGCACGTCCTCCTGGCCGTCGATGATGAATTCCTGGCGCAGCACGTGCAGGATCTGCTGGTCGGTCGGGATGTTGACCGCGCGCGCCGTGTCGATCGCGCGCTCCACGTCGAGCGCGGTCACCTCGCGGTCCTTGATCGCCACCATTCCGGTGGAGTTGAAGCTCTTGATATGGTTGCCCGCGATGCCGACGAAGGCCGAGGCGATCTTGCAGTCGGCCATGAGCTCGGCCTCCTCGAGCGCGCGCTGGATCGCCGCGACCGTCGCCTCGATGTTCACCACCACGCCCTTCTTCAGGCCCTTGGATTCGTGGCCGCCGAGGCCGAGGATCTCGAAGGTGCCGTCGGGCCGCAGGTCGGCGACGAGGCAGGCGACCTTGGAGGTGCCGATGTCGAGCGCCACGATCAGGTTTTTTTCTTCTCGCGCCATCAGCTCTTCGCCTCCCGGATGCGAAGCGCAAACCCGTTCGGGTAGCGCAGGTCGACGTACTCGTGCCGCCGGATGAGGGGCTTGAGCGTCGCGTCGTACGCGTCCACGAAGCGCCGCAGGCGCGCCTGCGCCGCGTCGGCGTCGCGGCCAAGGACGATGCTGAGGCCGTCCTGCAGCCGCAATTGCCATGCAAGACGCGGACTGAGCACCACGCGCTCGATCGGCGCACCCAGGGGCGCCAGGATGGCGGAGAAGCTCGCGTAGCGGCGGGCGAGCTCGCGCTCGCTCCCCGGCGGGCCGGCAAAGAGCGGCAGCGCCTCGGACGTGCGCGCGAAGAACTTTTCGCCGAGCGTGTCGACGAGCGCATCATCGCCCCAGCGGGCGAGCGCGACGTGCTCCTCGATCGCCACCTCGAAGCGATCGGGCCACACGCGGCGCACGGAGGCGCTTCGCACCCATGGGAGCTTCTCGAGCTGCGCCCGGAGCTCCGAGGAGGAGACGGCGAAGAAGTTGCCTTCGATGCGCACCGCGGCCGCGATCTCTTCGCGGCTCGTGTTCTTCAGCGGCGAGACGACCACGATCTCGCGCACCGGGAAGAGCTCCGAGCGCAGCAGCATGGCGAGCGCCGCCGTACCGAAGGCGAGCGCCGCTACGCCCACCAGCGCCCCGGCAATCAGGTTGAGGAGGCGCGGGTTATCCCACATGCGCCTTCTCCAGGATCTTTACGCACAGGTCTTCGTAGGAGAGGCCCACCGCCTTGGCGGCCATCGGGACGAGCGAGTGGTCGGTCATGCCGGGCGAAGTGTTCACCTCGAGGAGGTAAGGACGCCCGCGTTTGTCCAGCATCAGGTCCACGCGGCCCCAGCCGGTGCACCCGAGCACGCGAAACGCGTCCAGGCAGAGCGCTCGAAGCTCCGCCTCCTTCTTTTCCGTGAGCCCGGCCGGAATGACGTAGCGCGTGTCGTTCGCGACGTACTTTGCCTCGTAGTCGTAGAACTCGCGCGGCGTCTCTAGGCGGATGAGCGGCAGGGCTTCCTCGCCCAGAATCGCCCCCGTGAGCTCCGTGCCTTCGATGAACTTCTCGGCGAGCACGACCTTGTCGTAGTTCGCTGCGAGGGCGTACGCCTCGTCCAGCGCGTCCGCGGCGCGCGCCTTGCTCATGCCGATGGACGAGCCCTCGCTCGCCGGCTTCACCATCACGGGCAGCCCGAGCCTGCGCGCCGTGACGCGAAAATTCGTGTCCTTGCCGAGCACCTCCCAGGGCGGCGTGGGCAGCTTCTCGGCCTGCCAGATGCGCTTCGCACGCAGCTTGTCCATGGCGAGGGCGGAAGCGAGCACGCCGCTGCCCGTGTACGGGATGCGCAGCCACTCGAGCACGCCCTGCACCGTGCCGTCCTCGCCGAAGCGTCCGTGCAGCGCGATGAAAGCGCGGTCGAAGCGCTCCTTCTGCAGGAGCTCGAGCGATTTCTCGGCAGGGTCGAAGGCGTGCGCATCCACGCCCTTCTTCCTGAGCGCGGCGAGCACCATGGACCCGCTCTTGAGCGACACCTCGCGCTCGGCGCTCCGTCCCCCCAGGAGCACGGCGACCTTGCCGAAGCTCATGCGGGCTCCCCCACGATCCGGACTTCCGGCACGAGCTCCACGCCTCTCAGCTCGAGGACTTTGCGCTGGACCTCCAAGAGCAAGCCTTCGATGTCGGCCGCGCTCGCCCTGGCGTCCGGGTTGACGATGAAGTTGGCGTGCTTCTCGGACACGCGGGCGCCGCCCTGCGCGAGCCCCTTCAGCCCGCAGGACTCGATCAGGCGCGCGGCGTGGTCGCCGGGCGGGTTGCGGAACACGCTGCCCGCGTTCGGCAGCTGCAGGGGCTGCGTGGCGATGCGCTTGGCCAGGAACTCCTTGATTCGCGCGCGAGACGCCTCGCCGTCGCCCTTCGGCAACCTGAAATAGGCGGCGACGAACCATTCCTCGCGATCGGACGCGACATGCCGATAGCCGATGTCGTAGTCAATCCTTCTTCTCGTGGCCAATTGGCCATTCCTCGACACCGCGAGAACCGAATCGACGATGTCCCAAGTCTCTCCGCCATAGCATCCGGCGTTCATTGCGAGCGCGCCGCCAACCGTTCCCGGGATGCCGGCGAGGAATTCGGCGCCGGCGAAGCCGTGCGTCGCCGCGAAGCGCGCGACCTTCGGCGCGGCGACGCCCGCCTCGGCGTAGACCATCCCGTCCTTCAATTCGGGATGCAGCTTGGCCGAGTGCAGCGCGATGACCGTGCCGCGGAAGCCTCCGTCGCGCACGAGCAAGTTGGAGCCCAGGCCGACGAAGAGAATCGGCTCGCCCGCGGGAAGGCCCTTCAGGAACGAAGAAAGATCGTCCAGGTCCAGAGGCGCGAAGAAGCGCTCGGCCTTGCCTCCGGCGCGCCAGCTCACGTGCCGCGACATCGGCTCGTCGCGGCGGAGCTCGCCTCGGACGTTTGCAAAATGGACCGCGTCCGCCATGTTCATGCGGTGAGCTCGGCCGGCACGTTGCCGATCGAGCCCGCTCCCATGGTGAGCACGACGTCGCCGTCCTGCGCGATGCGGCGGATGGCCTCGGGCATTTCCGCGATGTCCTCGACGAACACCGGCTCCACCTTTCCGAAGACGCGCAGCGCGCGCGCGAGCGTGCGTGAATCGGCGGCGACGATCGGCGGCTCGCCGGCGGCGTAGACCTCCGCGAGCAGCACCGCGTCGCAGGTGGAGAGCACTTTCACGAAGTCTTCGAAAAGATCGCGCGTGCGCGTATAGCGGTGCGGCTGGAATGCGAGCACGAGCCGGCGGCCCGGGAAAGCGCCTCGAGCCGCTTCGAGCGTCGCGGCCATCTCCGCAGGATGATGGCCGTAGTCGTCGATGAGCGCGAACGCGCCGCCGCCGGCGATCGCCACGTCGCCGTAGCGCTGGAAGCGCCGTCCGACGCCGCGGAATTCGGCCAGCGCGCGCAGCAGTGCCTTGTCGCCGATGCCGAGCTCTCCCGCGACCGCGATCGCGGCGAGCGCATTGAGCACGTTATGGCGCCCGGGCAGGTTCAGGTCGACCTCGATGCCGCGGCCGCGCTCGCGCACCGCCCGGAAGCGCATCCGCCCGCCCGCGGCGCGGATGTCTTCGGCGCGAAGCATCGCGTCGGCGCTCGTGCCATAGGTAAGCACCGGTTTCGAGACTTCCGGCAGCAGCTCGCGCACGTGCGCGTCGTCGATGCACAGGATCGCCGAGCCATAGAAGGGCAGGTTCTGCAGGAACTGTCCGAAGGCGGCCTTGAGCCGGGCGAGGTCGTGCTGGTACGTGTCCATGTGGTCTTCGTCGATGTTCGTCACCACCGCCATGACGGGCTGCAGGTGGAGGAACGAAGCGTCGGACTCGTCGGCCTCCACCACGATGAATTCGCCCGCGCCCAGGCGCGCGTTCGATCCGGCGGCGGTCAGCCGACCGCCGATCACGAACGTCGGATCGAGCCCTCCCTCGGCGAGGACGCTCGCCACGAGGCTCGTCGTCGTGGTCTTACCGTGCGTGCCGGCGATCGCGATGCCCTGCTTGAGGCGCATGAGCTCGGCGAGCATCAGCGCGCGCGGAACGACGGGAATGCGCTTCTCTCGCGCGGCGAGCACTTCGGGGTTGTCGGGCGCCACGGCGGTCGAGACGACGACTGCATCGGCCCCCGCGACATGGGACGCGTCGTGGCGCAGCTGCACCTTCGCCCCGAGGACCGCGAGCCGGCGGGTCGCGGCGTTCTCGGCGAGGTCCGAGCCGCTCACCTGGTAGCCGAGGTTGACGAGCACCTCGGCGATGCCGCTCATGCCGGAGCCTCCGATGCCGATGAAGTGGATGCGACGGACTTTGTGCTTCATGCCGCCTTCCTTCGCGCGAGCTCGATGCAGCGCTGCGCGACGACGGCCGCCGCGTCCGGCTTGCCAAGCTCGCGCGCCTTCTTCGCCATGGCGAGGAGCGCGGTGCGATCGAGCGAGCCGATCGCTTGCGCGAGCTTTTCCGGCGTGAGCTGCGACTGCGGCAGGAGCAGCGCGGCGCCGCGGTCGGAAAGAAAGCGAGCGTT
>JAFAGU010000060.1 GCA_019237595.1 Betaproteobacteria bacterium
ACGAGGTGCTCGCGGGGCGCTCGCACTTCGTCGTCGCAGCGAACATCGGCGCAATCCCGTTCCTCAAGGACCCGCGGGTGCGCATGCTAGGCGTCACCGGCGCGCGGCGCTCGCGCTTTCTTCCCGGCCTGCCGGCGATCGGCGAGAGCCTGCCGGGCTACGTCTTCGATTCCTGGATGGGGCTCCTCGGGCCGGCGCACATGGCGCCCCCCGTCGTGGCGGAAATCAATTCCGCGATGGCGAAGCTCCTTCAGGACCCGGCGATGCTGGACAAGCTGGCGAAGCAAGGCATCGAGCCGCGCGCGATGGCGCCGCAGGAATTCGCCGCGCTGCTACGCATCGACTACGAGAAGATGGCCCGCGTGGTCAAGGCTTCCGGGGCGCGCATCGACTGAGCGGCAGCAACCAAGCCCTACGGGCGGCGCATCAGCCCGATGCCGACGAAGGCGAGCGAGAGCGAGAGGCCGGACGGGCGTCGCCGCCCGCCCGATACCGCACTAGCGCCGGACGACGTGCCCGTCCCTTAGCGGCGAACGACGTGTCCGTCGTTGGTGAGCTCGACCCGGTCGCCGACCTGGAAGCTGCGATTGTCCTGGTCGACCGCCTGCAGGCTTCCGTCGTCCATGCGCACGGTGAGCCGGTAGGCGAGCCGCTCGGGCGAGCTCGAGCCTGCCGAGGCCGTCGCGGGCGTGATGTGCACGATGGCAACGTTTTCCACCGTGCCCTGGCCGGAGCGGAAGGTATTCGTCGCCGGCACGATCGGCGTCCCGGCCTGCACCGGCCCGGAAGCGATGAGGACCGGTTGTCCTGTCACCACCGCCGGCGTCGCGACCACCGCGGGAGCGGAGCCGGTCATCACGGGCTGGCCGGACGAGCTCACGACGGGCGTGGCGGCGCGGGTGTCGTAGTCGGGGCTCGCGCAGCCGGCCATCACGGCGGCGGCGACGAGGGAGAGCGGAATCGCGAGTCTTTGCATGGGAACCTCCTGTGTTGATCCGCCGGAGGGCAAGCAAGCAACGTTCCGCTCGGACTAGGTGCCGCCCATGGCCGGTTAGACGGCGAGCTTCGGAGAGACCGCGCCGAATGCCGCTGGCGCGGCGGCGAAGCGGGCCTTCCACGCGTCGATCGCGACCGACAAGCTGACGATGGCCCAGAAGACCGGATACTCGTATCCGCCGGTGTTCCAGGTCCAGCCGAAGCCTTTGACGACCTGCAGGGCGTAGACGGCAATGGCGAGCACCGCAGCGCCGGCCAAGGCCGCGTAGCGTGTGCAGATGCCGAGAACCAGCGCCGCCCCGGCGAGCGTCTCGGCTGCCGCGGCGAGGTAGACCCACGTGGCCGCCGGCGCAAACCCGGCCTTGGCGAAAAACCCAACGGTCGGGGCGCTGAGCGTCAGCGTGGCGAGCGAGGTGAATTTCCCGGCCACGTGCGGAAACATGAACGCGCCGCAGATGATGCGCAGGATGTTGGACGTCCGGGTCAGGTCGAAATTTTGCGCCCGGATGCGGAAGTCGTCGCGGCTGAAGAGCATGGACCATTCCTTTCATTATTGGACGCTCTCATCCTGCGGCCATGGGCGGGGACGCCTTTGACTTGAGTCAACCGGCCGGCTCGGAAAATTCCGACCTACAATCCCGCGCGAGGAGGAGATCCATGACACGCCTTGGCTTCGTCGTGCTTGCCGTCTTCTGCGTCGCCGCAGGGGCAGTTCGAGCCGCCGACTATCCCGCGCCCAGGGAAGGCGACTTCATCGTGCGCGACTTCCGCTTCCATGCCGGCGAGGTGCTTCCCGAGCTGCGGCTGCACTACACGACTATCGGCGCGCCTTCCGGCGAGCCGGTGCTCGTGCTCCACGGCACGGCGGGCTCGGCGGCAAGCATGCTCACGCCCGAGTTCGCGGGCGAGCTCTTCGGCGCCGGCCAGCCGCTCGACGCGAGCCGCTACTTCATCATCCTTCCCGACGGCCTGGGCACCGGAAAATCGTCGAAGCCCTCGGACGGGCTGCGCGCGAAGTTCCCGGCGTACAACTACGACGACATGGTGCGCGCGCAATACCGGCTCGTCACCGAGCACTTCGGCGTGAAGAAGCTGCGCGCCGTCGTGGGCAACTCCATGGGCGGGATGCAGACCTGGATGTGGGCGACGATGTACCCGGACGCGCTGGCGGCCGCCGTGCCGCTCGCGTGCATGCCGACCGAAGTGGCGGGACGCAACTGGATGACTCGGCGCATGCTCATCGACCTCATCCGCAACGACCCGGAATTCAACGGCGGGAACTACACCCGGCAGCCGCGCGGGCTGCAGCTTGCGCTGCTCTATTTCCAGACCGCCATGAACGGGGGAAATCTCGGCCTGCACAAGCTCGCGCCGACGAACGCCAAGGCGGACGAGCTCTGGGCGGCGCGCATGGCGCAGCCGGTGCGCGCGGATGCGAACGACGTCGCCTATCAGTTCGACGCCTCGCGCGGCTACAACCCGTGGCCGGATCTCGAGCGCATCCAGGCGGCGGTGCTCGCGATCAACTCGGCCGACGACGAGCGCAACCCGCCGGAATTCGGCGTCATGGAGCAGGCGATGAAGCGCGTGAAGCGCGGCCGCTACTTCCTCATTCCGGCGAGCGAGGACACGCGCGGGCACGGCACCACCGGGCAGGCGAAGTGGTGGAAGCGCCACCTCGCCGACCTGCTGCATTCCGGCGGCTGACCGGTTAGACTTCGCGCTCGAGGAGGTGGTCCCGATGAGAATTCACCGTCTGGTTACTACCGCGGCGCTGCTCGCGCTCGCGCCGCTCTTTGCTGCTGCGCAACAGAAGGAAATCAAGATCGGCTTCATCTACGACGTCACCGGGCCGTTCGCCGGCGGCGGATCGGAGCCGGCGCAGATCGGCACCAAGGCGGCGGTGGACTACATCAACGAGCGCGGCGGCGTCGAGGGCTACAAGATCGTGCCGATCTTCGCCGACGCGCAGTCCAAGGCGGATGTCGCCATCAACGAGGCGACGCGCCTCGTCGACCAGGAGAAAGTGGACATCGTCGCGGGCGTGTACTCGAGCGCGCAGTGCGTGCCGCTCGTGCAGCAGACCGACGCGCGCAAGAAGTTCACGTGGCTCAACGTCTGCGTGGCCACCGCGGTCTTCAAGGACAAGAAGCTCACCTACGTCTTCCGCCCGACCGTGCACAGCGACCAGTACGGCGCCGCTTCGTGCGACTACATCCACTACTACTCCAAGTCCAAGTTCGGCGTCGAGCCCGCGAAGCTTCGCGTGGCGATCATCCACGAGGATGGGCCCTACGGCGTGGGCGTCGCGACCGGCAACGAGGCGCAGTGCAAGAAGCTCGGCCTCGACATCGTGCTGAAGGAAGGCTATTCCGCGACTGCGCCGGACCTCTCGAGCCTCGTGACCAAGCTCAAGCGCGCGCGGCCCGACGTCATTTTGCATACGGGCTACAACCCCGACATCACGCTCTTCATGCGCCAGGCGAAGGAGCAGGGCCTCAAGTTCAAGGCGCTCGTCGGACACGGCGCCGGCCATAGCCAAATGGAGAAGCTGCGCCAGAGCTTCGGCGACGACGTGAACTACTTCCACTCGATCGACCCCGCCGCGGCTCAGCTCCTCGATCCGAAGACGCTCAAGCCCGCGATGGGGCCGCTGATCCAGGAGCTCATCAAGCGCTACCAGGCAGTCAAGGGCCCGGGCGAGCTGCCGCCGCACGCCTCGATGGGCTTCAACAACACGTGGATCCTCCTTACGGATGTCCTGCCGCGCGCGATCAAGAAATATGGCGGCATCGACTCCGAATCGCTGCGAAAGGCGGCGCTCGATACCGATATTCCGCTCGGCGGGACGATGCAGGGCTACGGCGTCAAGTTCTACGGCCCGGGAACGCCGCTCGCGGGGCAGAACGAGCGCTCCTTCGTGGTCGTGATGCAGTACGTGAACGGGCAGGCCAAGATCGCCTGGCCGCGCGAGATCCAGACGGTCGATCCGGTGCTGCCCTTCCCGAAGGGCCACGTGTTCGCCCAATAGGATCCGCGCGGAGGGTGCTCCTCGAGGTCTCACAGCTCACCAAGACCTTCGGCGGCTTCACCGCGGTCAACCGCGTGAGCTTCGGGGTGGCCGAAGGCGAGATCCTCGGCCTCATCGGTCCCAACGGCTCCGGCAAGAGCACGACGTTCGGGTTGATCGCGGGTGCGCTGGCCCCGACTGCCGGCTCCATCCGGTTCCGCGCCGAAGAGATCGGCGGCTTGCCTGCCTATCGCGTCGCGCATCGCGGCATCGCCCGCACCTACCAGATCCCGCGTCCCTTCCGGAAGCTCTCGCTTCTGGAAAACGTGGCGCTCGCCGCCTACTACGGCTCGAACGAGCATCTTTCGCGCGAGAAGGCCTTTGCGCTCGCTGAAGACTGCCTGAAGCTCGTCAACCTGCACGAGAGCGCGGTGGACCGACTGGGCGCTGCGGGACTGAAGAAGCTCGAGCTCGCACGCGCGCTCGCCACGCAGCCGAAGCTCCTTCTTGCCGATGAATCGCTCGGCGGCCTCGACCACGCGGAGATGGAGCAGGCGGCCGACATGCTCGCCGACATCCGCGCGAAGCGCGGCATCACGATCGTCTGGGTCGAGCACATCATGGGCGTGCTCATGCGCGTGGTCGATCGCTGCGTGGTGCTCGACCACGGCGAGGTGATCGCGCAGGGCGCGCCCGCCGCGGTCTCGCAGGATCCGAAGGTCGTCGAGGTGTACCTGGGAACCGATGCTTTCGCTTGAGCGCGTAAGCGCGCGCTACGGCGCCTTCCAGGCGCTCTTCGACGTGAGCCTCCAGGTGAACGCGGGCGAATCGGTCGCCGTGATCGGCCCCAACGGGGCCGGCAAGACCACGCTCCTCCGCGTGATCTCCAAGCTCGTCGAGCCGCACGACGGCGAGCTGCGCTTCGAGAGCGAGGACCTGAATCCCGTGCCGGCGCACGAGGTGCTCGCGCGCGGCATCGCGCACGTGCCTGAGAATCGCAGGCTCTTCCCGCGCCTGACCGTCGAGGAGAACCTGCGCATGGGCGGCTTCCCGCGGTTCTGCCGCCCGAGGTTCGCCGAGCGGCTCGAAGTCGCGTACGCGCTCTTCCCGCGCCTGAAGGAGCGCCGGCGCCAGCCCGCCGGGACGCTGTCGGGAGGCGAGCAGCAGATGTGCGCGATCGCGCGCGCGTTGATGTCGGACCCGAAGCTCCTGCTCCTCGACGAGCCTTCTGCCGGCTTGTCGCCGGTGATGGTGCAGGCGATCTTCGAGCTCGTGCGGCGCATCTGTGCGGAGGGCTACACCGTGCTCATCGTCGAGCAAAACATCCGCCAGGTGCTGAAGGTCGCCTCGCGCGCCTACCTCCTGGACGCCGGCCGGATCAAGGCGAAGGGGCCGTCGCAGGAGCTCCTGCAATCCGAAGAAATCCGCAGGACCTACCTCGGGCTGTGACGGAGCTCCTCGACATCTACCTCCTCGAGGCGGTCCTGAACGGACTGCTCCTTGGCGGGCTCTTCGCGCTCCTCTCGCTCGGGCTCAACCTCATCTTCGGCGTGATCGACGTCGTCTGGATCTGCTACGCCGAGCTCATGATGTGCGGGATGTACGCGGTGTACTACCTGTACGTGCAGTTCCACTGGCCGCTCGCGCTCGCGATGCTCGCCGCCATCGGCATCGTCGCGCTGCTCGGGTTCCTGCTCCACCAGTTCGTGATCCGGCCAGTGCTCGCCGCGGAACCGATCAACCAGCTCCTCGTCACGGGCGGCGTGCTCTTTTTCCTGCAGGCGGCCGCGACGCTCGCCTTCGGCATCGACTTCCGCAACCTCGGGCTCGCGCTCCCCGCGCTGCGGGTCGGCGACATGTCGTTCTCCGCGGCGCGGCTCATCGCCTTCGGCGTAGCGCTCCTCGGCGTGCTCGGCCTCTTCCTCTTCCTGAATCGCACCTACGTGGGAACGGCGATCCGCGCCATCAGCCAGGATCGGGCGGTCATGCCGCTCATGGGCGTCAGCGGCCCGCGGATTTTCGCGATCACCTCCGCGCTCGGCGGCGCGCTTGCAGGGCTGGGCGCCTGCCTGCTCGTGCTCCAGTACGACGTGCATCCCGCCATCGGCCTCTCGTTCGGGCCGATCGTCTTCCTCATCTGCGTCCTCGGCGGGCTGGGCAACCTGCTCGGCGGCTTCGCGGCGGCATTCGTCTTCGCCCAGTTCATCTCCATCGGCGGCTACTTCTTCGCCATCGAGTGGGGCTACGTGATCGCCTTCGCCTTCTTCATCGCCGCGATGTTCTGGCGCCCGCGGGGATTGTTCTCGCGATGAACTACCCGCTGCACCTCGCGATCCTCGTGCTCCTCTGGGGCTACATCTATACGAGCTGGTCGCTCATGGGCCGCCTCGGGATGGTGAGCTTCGGGCACGGCGCGTTCATGGGCATCGGCGCCTATGCAGTCGTCATGCTGTGGAACCACTTCGGGCTCTCGCCCTGGATCGGGGCGCTGGTCGCGCTCGCTGCTACGGCCGTCGTCGCGGTGCTGATCGGCTATCCCTGCTTCCGCTTCCGCATCGTCGGCCATTACTTCGCGCTCGTCACGCTCGCGCTTTCCGAGGTCGTGCGGCTGCTCATCACCGCGCTGCGCGACCAGACCGGTGGATCGCTCGGCGCGACGCCCAAGGGCGCGCTCACGGAGGGGACGACGGTGGCGATCGGCGCCATGCAGTTCGAAAGCAAGCTCGTCTGGCTCGGGATCGTCGCCGCGGCATGGCTCGCCGGCCTTTGGGTGTGGCGCGCCGTGGACCGAAGCATGGGCCGGCTCGCGCTGCAGGCGATCAGCGAGGAAGAGGAGGCCGCCGCCTCGATCGGCATCCACGTCACGAAAGCCAAGCTTCGCATCACGATCGTCTCGGCGCTCATGACGTGCGTGGGGGGCATCCTCTACGCGCAGTACCAGCTGTACGTGAACCCCGACACCGTCTCGGGCATCGCGATCAGCCTGCAGATGGTGTTCGGCGTAATCGCCGGAGGCATGTTCGTCATGCTCGGGCCCACGGTGGGCGCGGCGTTCACGCTGCTCCTCGCCGAAGGCCTGCGGCTCGCCTTCGGCAACCGCTACCCGGCGCTCGACATCACGATCTACGGCGCGATGCTCGTGCTCTTCATCATCCACATGCCGAACGGCATCCTCGGCGCGGCGCTCGAGCGCTTCCGGCGCCGGCGGGAGCGTTCCTTGCTGAAGGCCGCCGCATGAAACCTGCCCAGATCGAAGCTCTTGCCGGGACGTCGCTGCTCGTCTTTTCGGCGTTCCGCCGCGGCGGCCTCGGCCTACTGGCGTTCCTCGGGGCGACTGCGCTCATCGTCCATGCGACCGTGAGCCGCGCCTCGCAGGGCTTTCGCTAGGCCGCGCGCGCCGAGCCACGCCGCCGCGCCGGCGGCCACGAACGCCGCCAGCCAGCGCAGCGCCGACAGCAAGCTCGCCTCGTCCAGGGGCGGGAAGGGGAATTTCGCCAGTTTCTCGCCCCGCTCGAGCATCCAGTGCCACGCCGTGTGGCCGGCGAGGAGCGACGCGACGAGAACAAGGGGTTTTTCGGGACAAATCTTCAAAAAGGCATTCAAGAGAGGCACCAGGACGCAGAGGAGCGCAAGCTGGCCCAACTCCACGCCGACGTTGAAGGCGAGAAGCGAGAGCACGAGGTGGGATCCGGCGAACTGCAGGATCTCGTTCAGGCCGTACGCAAAGCCGAAACCGTGGATGAGGCCGAAGGCGAGCGTGAGGATCCACCGCCGCCCGAGCCTCGCGCCGAAGAAATTGTCGATCGCCATGTAGACGATCGAGGCGGCGATGAGCGTCTCGACGAGCGGCGGGAACCACAGCGCCCGCGGGCCGTAGCCGAGCCCCGCGGCGACGAGCGTGATGGAGTGCGCCACCGTGAACGCCGTGACGATCGCGGCGAGCGGCAGCAGGCGACGGAACGGCAGCACGAGCAGGACGAGGAAGAGCAGGTGGTCGGGGCCGCTGAGGATGTGGCGGAACCCGGCCTCGACGAATCGCGCCGCAGCCTGGTGCCAGCTCGGGTCGAGCCGCACGAGGCCCGGATCGCCGTGCAGGTCGAAAGCGCGCACGTCGCCGTCGGGCGTCACGTAGCGCACCACGGTATCGACGCGAACGCCCAGGCGCTCGAAGCCCGGATGGATCGCGAAGGAGGAGCGCTCCGAGGCGATCGGGTATTCGAGCCAGGCGTCCAGCAGCCCTTGGCTCCAGTAGAGCTCCGTTCCTTCCGGCAGCGGCGGCGCCGAGAAGTGCGCGAGCGCGGCTTCGTAGGAGCCGAAGGAGCGGTCCGAGGGCAGCGACACGCGCACGCGGGCGACCCGGGGCCTCGGCAGCCGCGAGTCGTCTTCCCGGATCTCGAGCGCGTCGGAGAGCCACATGTCGGCGGCTTCGCGAAGGGCCGGTTCGGCGCGCCTCAGGTCGAGCATGCCGCTGCCGCGACGCGGCACATCGACATCCCGCATCGCCTCGAGCGGGACGCGTACGAGGACGCGGAGCGCCGGACCTTCTGGCTTAACAAAGGCTTGGACGCGGACGCTCTCCGGGATGTCGTGCGCGGAGGCGCTGCGCGGCGCGAGCGCCGCCGAAAGCGCCAGGAGCAGTGCAGCAACGATGCTTGCGGGCCGCGATCCCAATTTCGATTCCCCCCTCACTAAGTATTGCAGACAATGCCTATACTCCAGCCGCCGACTGGAGGAGGAGGCGGAAATGGCCAAGCCGAAGCAAGCAGTCGCGGCGTTCCTGGCGCTCGTGGCAATCCTCGGCTGCACGCAGTCCATCCTGGACAGGCAGCCCGCCGCGCCTGGCGAGACCGTCCAGGCGCCGGTGTTCGAAGTCGATCCGCTCTGGCCGAAGCCGCTTCCGAACCACTGGCTGCTCGGCATGACGATCGGCGTGTGGGTGGACGAGCAGGACAACGTCTGGATCGTCCACCGCGGCGGAGCGACCCTGAACAACAACGAACGCGGCGCCGAGCTCAATCCGCCGACCGGCGAGTGCTGCCGCGCCGCGCCGCCCGTGCTCGTCTTCGACCCCGCCGGCAATCTCGTGCGCCACTGGGGCGGGCCGGGGCCAGGCTACGAGTGGCCGCAATCGAACCACGGCATCTTCGTCGACTACAAGGGCAACGTGTGGATCGGCGGCAATGGCGAGAAGGACGCGCAGATCCTCAAGTTCACGAGGGACGGCAAGTTCCTGATGCAGGTCGGCCGCCTTGGCGGCAACAAGGGCTCCAACGACCTCGAGAACTTCGGCCGCGCGGCGAAAATCTTCGTCGATGCGAAGAC
>JAFAGU010000063.1 GCA_019237595.1 Betaproteobacteria bacterium
CCGTCAAGGTCGAGAACGCGGTGAAGACAATCAACGCTTCGCAGCCGGACGCCGTCGTGATGATCAGCGCCTACACGTCGTGCGCGGAGTTCATCCGCCAGATGCGCAAGGCGGGCAGCGCGGCGCAGTTCTACAACGTGTCCTTCGTCGGCAGCAAGGCGCTCGCGAGCGCGCTCGGCCAGGAGGGCGTGGGCGTGGGCATCTCGCAGGTCGTGCCCTTCCCCTGGGGGCTCGCCGTGCCGGTGGTCAAGGAATACCAGCAGCTTTCGAAGAAGGCGGGCAGCCCCGACGCCGACTTCGGGGCGATGGAAGGCTTCCTCGTCGCGAAGGTGTTCGTCGAGGGCCTCAAGCGGACCGGGCGCGACGTGACGCGCGAGAAGTTCATCGACGCCATGGAGAAGATGCAGGACGTGGACCTTGGCGGCTTCTTCGTCACTTACACGCCGAACAATCACGCGGGCTCGAAGTTCGTCGACCTGACGATCATCGCCCGCGACGGGAAGTTCTTGCGCTAGTCGGAAACGAAGGCACTGGGAGAAAAGAAATGGCATTCAAGATCGGAGCACTGAAACTTCCCTTCGGCGGAAAGGGCGCCGCGGCCCCCGCGCCGGACGCCGGGCCCTCCTCGGTCATGGCGCGGCCGCTGCCCGTGCTCGGCAAGCTCGCCTTCGGCCAGCAGCTGCGCATCCTCACGACGATCCTCCTCGTCGCGCTCGTGCTCGACGGGGCCCTGGTCGCCTACGACGCCTATCGCGGCACGGTCTCCACGGCCTACATCGCCGCGGTCGGGAAGATCCGCATGCTCTCGCAGCGCCTCGCCAAGGCCGCCCAGCAGGCCTCGCAGGGCAACCGCGAGGCCTTCAAGCAGCTGCGCCAGAGCCGCGACGAGTTCGCCTCGCTCATGAAGGTGCTCGAGAACGGAGGCGAGCTCCTCGGCGCGACGGTTCCGGCGACCGGCGCAGGGCCGCACCCCGCGCTCGAGAAGCTCGACGGCGAATGGAAGAAGACCGAGCACAACGCCTCGGTGGTCGTGGACGAGGAGCGCAACCTCGTCGCGCTCGGGGAAGCGGTGCGCTCGATCAATGCCAATAACCCGACGCTGCTCGAGCTCGCCGACGAGATCTCGGCGCTTTCGGTCCAGAGCGGCGGCTCGCCGCGGCAGAACGCCGTCACCGGCCAGCTCGTCATGCTGACCCAGCGCATGGCGAAGAACGCGAACACGATGCTCGCGAGCGACATCGTCGACCCGGAAGTCGCGTTCCTGCTCGGCAAGGACACGAACACGTTCCGCGACACGCTCCAGGCGCTTCTCAAGGGCAGCGACGCCCTGCGCATCCAGGAGGTCCGCGACCCCGACATGAAGGCGAAGCTCTCGGAGCTCGAGGTGGGCTTCCGCGAATACCAGCGCGGCGTCTCGGAGATCCTCGGCAACATGCAGCGGCTCGTGAACGCGAAGCGCGCCACCCGCGACATCTTCAACGACAGCGAGTCGCTCCTCGCCGCCGCCGAGGGCCTCGACCTCGCCTACCAGGAGGAGATCGCGACGCGGACCTACGACTTCATCGGCATGGGCGTGCTCTCGGTGCTCGCCCTCGCCATGCTGCTGCTGATCGGCAAGGTCTACCTCGACGACAGCCGCCGCCGCGCCGAGGAGTCGGAGCGCGAGAGCAGCCAGAACCAGCAGGCCATCCTGCGGCTCCTCGACGAGATCGGCAACCTCGCGAGCGGCGACCTCACGGTGCGCGCCAAGGTGACCGAGGAGGTGACCGGCGCGATCGCCGACTCGATCAACTACACGATCGACGAGCTGCGACGCCTCGTGACCGGCATCAACTCGGCGGCCTCCGAGGTGACCTCGGCGACGCAGCAGGCGCAGAACGTGACCTCGCAGCTCCTGCAGGCGGCGCAGAAGCAGTCGACGGAGATCCAGGGCGCGGGCCGCGCGGTCGCGCAGATGACCCAGACGATGACCGAGGTGTCGAAGAACGCGGCCGACTCGGCCAAGGTGGCGGAGAGCTCGCTCCACGCCGCCGAAAAAGGCGCGCAGGCGGTGCAGAACGCGATCCGCGGCATGAACGACATCCGCGAGCAGATCCAGGAGACCTCCAAGCGCATCAAGCGCCTGGGCGAAAGCTCCCAGGAGATCGGCGAGATCGTGCAGCTGATCTCGGACATCACGGAGCAGACCAACGTGCTCGCCCTCAACGCCGCCATCCAGGCCGCCTCCGCGGGCGAAGCGGGACGCGGGTTTACCGTAGTCGCGGAAGAGGTGCAGCGCCTCGCCGAGCGCTCCGCCGAGGCGACCAAGCACATCAGCGCGATCGTGAAGTCGATTCAGCGCGACACCCAGGACGCGGTGGAGGCCATGGAGCGAAGCACCGCGGGCGTGGTCCAAGGGACCAAGACCGCGGACGAGGCCGACCAGGCCCTGCGCGAGATCTCGCAGGTGTCGAACCGCCTCGCCGAGCTGATCGGCAGCATCTCGAACGCGACCCAGCAGCAGGCGGACGCGGCGACCAAGGTGGCCGCGAACATGAAGGCGATCCTTGCGGTCACGCAGCTCACGACGGAGGGCACGAAGCAGACCGCGGCCTCGGCCGCGAAGCTGACCGCGCTCGCGCAGGGCCTGAAGAGCTCGGTGTCGGGCTTCAAGCTCGCCTGAACGACGAAGGAACGAGAGGCCACCGGGACCCCGCTTGAGCGCCGTCGCCGACACCACGCTCCTTTCCTGGATCAGCGCCGAGGTGGACCAGGCGCTGAACCTCGTGCGCTCGAACATCGCCAAGTCGGCGTCGGCGCCGGGCGAGGAAGCGGCATGGAAGGTGAGCCCCGGCCACCTGCACCAGGTGGCGGGAGCGCTGCGCATGGTCGGCCTCGCCGGCGCGACGAAGTTCTGCGAGGCGCTCGAAGCCAGCCTTTCGGGCGAAAAGTCGCCGGACAAGCTGAGCGCCATCGACCGCGCGGTGCTTGCGCTCAAGGAGTTCGTGAACGACCTCGCGCACGGGAAGGCGAACGTGCCGCTGCGCCTCCTGCCGGCCTACCGCGAGATCGCCCCTTCGCCCGATGCGGCCGAGCGGGACCTTTTCTTTCCCGACCTTTCGCCGATCGCACCGGCGCATCCCGCGGCACGCGAGCTGCCGCCGGGCGAGCTCGGGCCATACTTGCTCGCGGCGCGCACGCGCTACCAGCGCGGCATGCTGGGTTGGCTGCGCGGCCAGGCAGGGCTCGAGGACATGCGTGCCGCCGTGGATTCGCTGCACCAGGTTGCCTCGCAGCTGCCGGAGCCGCGCGCGCTGTGGTGGGCGGCGGGCGGTCTCTTCGACGCGTTCGCCGCTTCGCCGGAGCCCCAATGGGCCGCAGCGTCGAAGCCGATCTGCAACCGCATCGACCTCCTGATGCGCGACCTGGCCGCCGGGACGCACAAAGGCAGCGAGCCGCTCGCGCGCGAGGTCTTGTATGCGATCGCGAAGGCGAAGCCCTCGAGCGATCGCATCCGCGACATCAAGCGGCTCTACGGACTCGAATCGCTTTTCCCGGGCGCCGACGGCGCAGCGGTCCTCGAGCTGGACATGGACCGGCTCGAGCCGGCGCTCTCCGACCTGCGCTCGCGCCTGGATGCGCTGAAAGGCGTATGGCTGCAGTACGTGTCCGGCGAGCCGCGGAGCGTCCTGCGCTTCCGGGAGCTCGTCGCCTCGTTCAAGGAAAAGGCCGCGGAGCTCGACAATCGCCAGCTCGTGAAGCTGCTCGACGCGATCGCGCTGGTGTGCGCCAAGCTTCCGGACCCGCACCCTGCGCAGAAGCAGTTCATGGTGATCGAGATGGCCTCGGCCTTCCTACTGCTCGAGAGCATCATCGAGCACTTCGCGACGCCGGCCGACGACCTCGAGCAGCAGATCGGCATCCTCGGCGGGTGGCTGCTCGACGCAGCTCAGGGAAAATCGACCGGCGCCGTGCCCCCCGGCCTGCGCTCCGAGCTCAGCCGCGAGATCGGCGCGATGCAGCTTCGCGCCCAGGTGGCGAAGGAGATCCTTGCCAACCTGCACCATACCGAGCAGGTCCTCGACGCGTTCGCGCGCGACCCGTCCAAGCGCGACACGCTCGAAGGCCTGGAGCCGTTCCTGAGGCAGATCCACGGGGCGCTCAAGGTGCTCGGATTCGAACGTCCGGCCGACGTGCTGTCCATCTGCCAGACGATGATCGCCACCCTTGCCGTGGCGGACCATCCGCAGGCGGCGCAGGACCTCGACTGGATCGCCGAGGGACTCTCGAGCCTCGGCTTCTTCCTCGATCCGTGCCTGCGCGGGGCGCCCCCCGCGGAGCAGGCGATCAAGCTCTTTTTCCGCCGCTACGAGCAGCGGGCCCAGGCGGGAGCGCCATCGAGCGAGCAGGAGCCGGTGATACCGGACCTCGTGCTCGACGATGGTCCTTCGGAGCCTTCGGCGATCGACTTTGCCGCCACGATCGTGGCCTCGGCCGCCGTGCCGGTCGCCGAGTCCGCGGCGCCACAGGCGCCGGCGGCGCCGGCCCATACGCCGGCGGAGCCCTCGCGGCCGCCGGTCAACCAGGAGCTCCTCGAGATCTACCTCGACGAGGCAGGCGAGGTGCTCGGCACCATCAACGCCGCGCTGCCCGAATGCCGCGACCAGCCGAACAACCGCGATGCGATCACCACGATCCGGCGCGCCTTCCATACGTTGAAGGGCAGCGGCCGCATGGTCGGCCTCATGGACCTGGGCGAGGTCGCCTGGGAGATCGAGCAGGTGATGAACCGGTGGCTCGAGCAGCAGCGCCCCGCGACGAAGACGCTCCTCGAGCTGATCGCGCAGGCGAGCGGCGCCTTCGCGGGCTGGGTGGAGCAGCTGCGCGCCGGCACGCTGCAGGGCGAAATCGACGCGCGGGCGATCGTCGAGCTCGCGAGGAAGTTGAAGTCGGGCGAGATCACCGAGCCGCCCGTCGAAGCGGCTCCGCCTGCCGAGCCCGACGAGGTCATCATCGGCGACGTGCGGCTCTCGCGCGCGATGTTCGACATCTACATGCAGGAAGCGCAGGGGCATGTCGCGACGCTGGAGGACCAGGTCCGCCGCTGGGGCGAGGCACCGCAGGCGGAGACGCCGCATGAATTCCTGCGCGCCGCCCACACGCTTGCGAGCAGCTCGCGCACCGCGGGCTTCACCACCATCGCGGATCTCGCGGGCGCGGTCGAGCAGTGGGTGCCGTTCGCAACGCACGTCGCCGAGGCCACGGACAGGCAACGCGTGCAGGCCGCCGTGCAGCACCTGCGCCGCATGGTCGAGTCCGTGCTGCGCCGGGAGGCTCCGGCCCGCGCGCCGGACATTACGCAGAACCTGATCGACCTCACGCAGCGCCTGCAGGCGCTGCCGGTTCCAGCGCCCGCCCCGGAAGCAAGCCTCGCGATCGACCTCAGCGCGATCGACCTCGACCTCGGGGCCGCTACAGTGGTGGTCGATACGAAGAAAGAAAAAGAGGCCGCGAAGCCAGTCGAGAAGACGCCGGCGATCGTCGTCGAGCAAGCGGCGAGCGCCGCTTTCGCGCCCGCAGCGGCGGCCCCCACGGGTCGCGAGCTGCGCAAGATGCACGACGACATCGACGAGCAGCTGCTGCCGATCTTCCTGGAGGAAGCGCAGGAGCTGCTGCCGCAGATCGGGAGCGACATCCGCGACTGGAAGGCGAATGCCGGCGACATGACGATCGTGCATTCGCTCCAGCGCGCCCTGCACACGCTCAAGGGCAGCGCGCGCATGGCGGGCGCGATCCGGCTGGGCGAGCTCACGCACATCATGGAAAGCCGCATCGAGGTGGCCCTCGAGACGGCGGAAGTCACTCCCGCGCTCTTTGCCGAGCTGGAGGAGAAGCTCGACCGGCTGAGCCTCGACCTCGAGCGGATGCAGTCGCCCGCTGCCGCGGAGCCCGCTGCG
>JAFAGU010000068.1 GCA_019237595.1 Betaproteobacteria bacterium
GCCCCCGCAACGGTAAGCGCGCCAGGCCGCATCACACGCCACTGTGGAAGGACCACGGGAAGGCGATGCGGCGCAGTCGCGCCAGCCCGGATACCGGCCGACAGGCCAGCGCGCCGCGAGGCGCGCTGCCCCAAAACGGTTTCCGGCATGCGGGGACGCTGCCGGGGAAGGGAGTGCCATGTTCGGCAGGACATGCATCGGTGCGCTTGCCGCACTCGGGTTCTTTTCGTCATCTTCACTCGGGCAGGGCGCGGCGCAGGACGATGCCATCGTCGTCACCGCTTCGCGCACGGAGCAGAAATTGCGCGACGCGATCCCGCACACGACCGTGATCACGCAGCAGGAGATCCGCGATTCGCAGGTGCCCGACCTCGCTTCGCTCCTTCGCCGCGAGGCCGGCATCGAGGTGAGCCAGAGCGGCGGCGTCGGCACCGTGACGAGCCTCTTCATGCGCGGCGGACGCGGCGCGCAGACGCTAGTCCTGGTCGACGGGGTGCGCATGGAGGACGCCGCCTTTGGCACGACCGCGATCCAGCACATCATGCTGGACGAGATTGACCGGATCGAGATCGTGCGGGGCAACGTCTCGAGCCTCTACGGCTCGGGCGCCATGGGCGGCGTCGTGCAGATCTTCACCAAGCGTGGCGAAGGCCCGCCCGCGCCGAGCGGCGAGATCCTGTTCGGCTCGCGCGGCACCTCGCGCGAGCAAGCTGCGTTCGGCGGGCAGACCGGCGATGGACGGTTCAACATCACGGGCTCGCGGTTCAGCACGCAGGGATTCTCGAACATCGATCCGGCGCGCGCGCCGAACGCGAATCCCGACAACAACGGTTACCGCAACGAAAGCGTTTCCGCCTCCGGCTCCTATGCGCCTTCCGCGGCAAATCAGATCGGCGGAAACCTCTACCGCACACGCGGAAACCTGAGCTACGACAGCGCTTTCGGCGCGCCGACGGACGTGAACCGCTCGGGCCAGGCCCTGGGCGCCACGCAGCTCTACTGGGAAGCGAAGCCGTTCGAGGCGTGGAAGAGCCGCCTCTCGGCCTCGGAGGGCACCGACTTTCGGACCGACACGCTCAACGGCCGCTTCAACAATTCTTCCAACACGCGCAACCGGCAGATCGGCTGGAACAACGACTGGCGGCTTGCGCCGGAGCATGCCGTATCGCTCGGCGTCGAGGATCTCCGCCAGACGCTGGCGAATTCCGGCCTCACGGCGGCGCAGCAGGCGAGGAATGTCGGCATCGCTCGCGTCGGCTACCTGGGCAGGCTCGGCGAGCATTCGCTGCAGGCCAACGCGCGCACCGAGCACTACTCGGACTTCGGCACCGCCAATACGTATTTCCTCGGCTACGGCTTTGACCTCACGGAAGCCTGGCGCCTGACGGCCAGCACGAGCACTGCGTTTCGCGCGCCGACTTTCGTCGACCTCTTCTCGCCCTTCGGCGGCAATCCGACGCTCCGGCCGGAGCGTTCGCGGACGCAGGAAGCGGGCGTGCAGTGGGCATCGGGAGCGAGCCGCCTGCGCATCGTCGGCTTCACGACGCAATTCCAGGATGCGATCACGTTCGATCCGCTCACCGTCATGACCAACAACGTGCGCAAGGCCGATGCGCGCGGCGTCGAGACGAGCTTCTCCGGGCAGATCGCGGGCTTCGACCTGCGGGCTTCCGCAACGCTGCAACACGCGACGGAGCAGGAGCCCGGCGCGCAAGCGTTGCCTGCGGTCCGCCGCGCCGGGCAATTCGGCTCGTTCTCGGCCTTCCGCACCAGCGGGGCCTGGCGCTACGGCGGCGAGCTCATCGGCTCGGGAGCGCATCCCGACATCGACCCAACTACCTTCAACCGCATCCAGGAAGCGGGATACACGGTGCTCAACCTGACCGCGCGCTACGACTTCGACAAGCACCTCTTCGCAGCCGCGCGCCTCGAGAATGCGTGGAACGAGAAATACCAGCTCGTCAGCGGCTTCAACACGCCGCCGCGCGGCGTCTTCATTACCGTGGGCTGGCGGCCTTGAGACGCGAGGCGCGACTTCGAGCCTCGTCGAGAAGGCCGCAGAGCCGGCGGGTGGCGGCGAAGACGCGCGGACCCTGGCGGTTGAGCTCGACGGCCGGGACGGTGACGAGGTTCTCGTCGCGCACGGCGCGCAGGTCGGAAAACCGGCGCCAGGCCGCCGACCACGCGACGTCGCGGGCATCGTCGCGCGCGGCGAGGATGACGTCCGGATCGGCGGCGACGACCGCCTCGGCATTGACCACGGGCGCGATCGTCGGCGCGTCCGCGAAGACGTTGCGCGCTCCGCACACGGCGAGAGCGTCGGAAATGAGCTGCCGCCCGTTCACGGTCATGAGCGGACGCTCGCTGATCTGGAAGAAGACGCTGACCTGCGCGCGCGCCGCATACCGCGACTCGAGCTCGTGCAGCAGGCTGCGCAGGTCGCCGGCCGCCACGCGTGCGGCGGCCTGCGTCCCCGCGAGGACACCGAGCGCCTCGAGCTGCTCCGGAATCTGGGCGAGGCGGTGCGGCTCGCTGTAGAAGACCGGCACGCCGAGCGCGGCAAGGCGGTCGAGGGACTGCGCCGTCGCGTTGATGCGCCACGCGGCCGCCAGGTCCGGTCTCAGCGCGAGCGCGCGCTCGAGGTCGATGGCACTCGCATCGCCGACGATGGGAAGGCCGCGCGCGGCCGGAGGGAAATCGCTGTACCGCGATACGCCGACGACCTTGGCGCCGGCGCCGGCGGCAAAAAGGAGCTCCGTCACATGCGGGGCGAGGCTTACGATCCGCTCCGCAGGCTTCTCGAGGGTGATGCGGCGGCCGTCCGTATCGATGGCGCTCACCTGCGCGATCGCGGCTCCGCTCCACAGGACGAGGGCGAGCGCGATCTTCATGGCTGAATTCTATCGGCGCCGGCCGCGCGTGCTC
>JAFAGU010000090.1 GCA_019237595.1 Betaproteobacteria bacterium
GCCGGCCCATCTCCATCTGCCAGAGGCGGTCCTGCGCGTGCGCGAATCCGAGCGCGTAGTAAGCCTCCTCGAGGGAACGTGCATAGATATGCGGGATGCCGTAGCGATCGCGGAGCACTTCCACCCGGCCGGCGAGGCCCTGCACCCGCTCGACGCCTTCAGTGACTGGCAGCGATTGCCTCAGGTAAATATAGAGAGCGCAAACGAGCACCGCCGCTGCCAAGGCAGCAAAACCAAGCCATTTCAGGGCACTGCGCATGGGCCGAGAATACCCTTCGCGATGTGCTGCATCGCAATGCGGCGGTGCCGCAATTCTGCTATAAGGAAGAAATGCGGCGTTCTATAAGGCTGCGCGTTGCTCTATAGCCTCTACGAAGCGCAGCACCTTGCGCTTGTGCCTATGCGTTACATGGCGGAGCTTTATCGGGGATGGTTCGCCCATCCTTTCAGCCCGCTTTCCTATTCGCCGTTCGCGAAAAGGCTTGCCGCGTCGAGCGATCTTTTCCTGCGCCTCACGCAGCGCTACGACAAGCCGGCGTGGAACATCGATGCAGACATCGAGGTTGCGCTCGAGAGGCCATTCTGCAACCTGCTGCATTTCAACGACGGCCGGGCGAAAAGCCGGAAAGTGCTGATCGTCGCCCCGCTCTCGGGCCACCACGCGACGCTTCTTCGCGACACCGTAAGAGCGTTCCTCCAGGAGCATGACGTCTGGATCGCCGACTGGGTGGACGCGCGGATGGTGCCCCTGGCCGAAGGGCCGTTCCACCTACGCGACTATGTGCACTACGTCATCGACTGGATCCGGCTGCTTTCTGACCCGGCGAAGCCGGACTTGCACGTCGTGTCCGTCTGCCAGCCGACGGTGCCCGTCCTCGCGGCCGTGTCGCTCATGGCTTCGCGCGCCGAGAAGCACAGGCCGCTCACGATGACGATGATGGGCGGCCCGATCGACGCGCGGCGCAGCCCCACGGCGGTGAACAACCTCGCGACGCGCAAGCCTTACTCCTGGTTCGAGCGAAACCTCATCCACAGGGTGCCGGAAAAATACCCCGGGTTCATGCGGCGCGTGTATCCCGGCTTCCTGCAGCACCTTGGCTTCGTGGCGATGAATCCGGACCGGCACCTGACCGCGCACTGGGGCTATTTCCACCACCTGCTGCAAGGCGACGGCGAGTCCGCCGAATCGCATCGCCGCTTCTACGACGAGTACAACGCCGTGCTGGACATGCCGGCCGAGTACTACCTCGACACGGTGAAGACGGTGTTCCAGGAATTTGCGCTCCCGAAAGGCCGCATGTTCGTCGGCGAGGAGCTCGTGCGGCCGCAGTCCATCCGCGACACCGCGCTCCTCACGGTCGAAGGCGAGCTCGACGACATTTCGGGCAACGGCCAGACCGAGGCGGCGCATTTGCTCTGCCTCAACATCCCGCGCGAGCGGCGCGAGCACTACGTCGCGCCCGGCGTCGGGCACTACGGCATCTTCTCGGGCCGGCGCTGGCGGGAGATGGTGTTCCCGCGCGTGCGCGACTTCATGGCCCGCCATCAGAGCTCGTAGCGCGATCCTTCCTCGCCGTGCACCGCGCGCTCGACGAGCGAGCGCGGCAAGTGCGGGGCGAAGAGCTCGATGAAGTCGTAGGCATAGCGGCGCAGGTACGCGCCCCGCTTGATCCCGAGCCGCGTGGTGCTCGACTCGAAAAGGTGGCTCGCGTCGATGGCGCGAAGCTCGCGGTCGCGCTTCGGGTCGAAGGCCATCTTCGCGAGGATGCCGACGCCGAGGCCGAGCTCCACGTAGGTCTTGATTACGTCGGCATCGAGCGCCGTCAGCACGACGTTCGGCTCCAGGCCGCGCGCCTCGAACGCCTTTTGCACGAGCGAGCGGTTGGCGAACGCAAAGTCGTAGGTGACGATGGGATGCCGCGCGAGGGCCTCCAGCGTGAGCGGCGCCTTGAGGAGCGGGTGCTTGGGCGGAACGACGACGCAGCGGTTCCACTGGTAGACCGGCATCGAGATGAGCTCCGGGTAGAGCGCGATCGCTTCCGTGGCGACGCAGAAATCGGCCTCCCCGGCGAGCGTCTGCTCGACGATCTGCGTGGGGTTGCCCTGGTGGATGACGAGGCGCACCTTCGGGTAACGCTTCTTGAAGGCCGCCACGGCCTTGGGCAGCGCATATCGCGCCTGCGTGTGGGTCGTGGCGATGGTGAGCGTCCCGACGTTCTCGTTCGCGTATTCCTCGCCGGCGCGCCGCAGATTGTTCGCCTCGGCGAGGATCCGCTCGGCGATGGCGATCACCGCCTTGCCGGGCTCCGTCACCTCGACGAGCCTCTTGCCATGGCGGGCAAAGACCTGCACGCCGAGCTCGTCCTCCAGGGCGCGGATCTGCTTGGAGACGCCCGGCTGCGAGGTGTGGAGCGCCTCGGCGGCCTCCGAGACGTTCAGCCGGCGACGCGCCACCTCGGTGAGATATCGCAATTGCTGCAATTTCATGGGCTTAGCGGAATGTTCTATTTATAACCTGCGACGCTAAGATCCTAACACATTAGTCTTTGAGGGAATAAGCTGGACCCGTAGCATCGCCGGTTCCATGGAAACCGGATTGGTCGCGCTCGTCGTCATTACGGTGCTCGCCGCCTTCGTGAACGGCGCGCTCGGCTATGGCTTTTCCTCGCTCACCGTTCCGGTCGCGCTCGTGTTCTTCGCGAGCCGCGTGCTCAACCCGGCGCTCGTCCTCATCGAAGTGGTCATCAATCTCTACGTGCTCTTCATCAACCGGGCGAGCGTCCCGGCGGTCTGGCGCCGGGTCTATCCGATCCTGGTCGGACTGTTGCCCGGCGTCGCCCTCGGAAGCTACGTGCTCGCCTCCGTGCACCCGGGGTGGCTCAAGCTTTCCACATACGCCGCCATCCTTCCGCTCATCCTCCTGCAGGCGGCGGGAGTCCGCAGGCCGCTCGCGAACGAGCGCGCCTTCGGCTTGCCCTTCGGGGCGGGCCTGGGCTTCCTCTATTCCGTGACCACCATTTCCGGCCCGCCGCTCGCGCTGCTCTTCAACAACCAGGGCTATGTGAAGCAGGAGTTTCGCGCAGGGCTCGCCCTCATTCGCGTCGCGGAATCCGTGCTCACCGCCGTGGCGTACTACCACCTCGGGCTCTTTACCGCGCAAACCGCACACATCGCGTGGTGGATCGTCCCGAGCGTGGCGCTCGGTATCCCGCTCGGCGCGTTCGCGATCCGCAGGATCGACGCGGAGACCTTCCGCCGGGTCTGCATGAGCTTCGACGTGTGGGTGGTCGGCTTCGGCCTCTCGCGCGTGCTCCTCGAGCTGCGCCTCGCCGCCGGAGCGGGCGCCTACCTGCCGATGGCCGCCGCCGTGCTGCTCGACGCGTGGCTTCTCTACGTCTTCTTCTCGGGACGACATGTACCGCTACGACGAGATCGACCAGCGGCTGGTTGACGAGCGGGTCCGGCAGTTCCGCGACCAGACGCGCCGCTTCCTGGAGGGCAAGCTCTCGGAGGACGACTTCCGCGCGCTCAGGCTGCGAAACGGCCTCTACATCCAGCGCTATGCGCCGATGCTGCGCATCGCCATCCCGTACGGCCTGCTCGCCTCGCGGCAGCTGCGCAAGCTTGCCGACATCGCACGGCGCTACGACCGGGGGTACGGCCACTTCTCTACGCGCCAGAACCTGCAGCTCAACTGGCCCAAGCTCGAGCAGGTTCCCGACATCCTCGCCGAGCTCGCGACGGTGCAGATGCACGCAATCCAGACCTCCGGGAACTGCGTGCGCAACGTGACCACGGACCACTTCGCCGGCGTAGCGGCCGACGAAGTCGTCGATTCCTTCGTGTGGTGCGAGATCATCCGGCAGTGGTCGACGTTCCACCCTGAATTCACGTACCTGCCGCGCAAGTTCAAGATCGCCGTCAACGGCGCGCGCGCCGACCGGGCGGCGGTGGCGATCCACGATATCGGCCTGCATGCCGTTCGCGCCGACGATGGCGCCGTCGGCTTTCGCGTCCTCGTGGGCGGCGGCCTCGGACGCATTCCGATACTCGGCCAGGTGATCCGGGAGTTCCTGCCCTGGCAGCACCTGCTCACGTACCTCGATGCCATCCTTCGCACGTACAACCGCCATGGACGGCGCGACAACATCCACAAGGCCCGCATCAAGATCCTCGTCAAGGATCGGGGCATCGAGCGCTTCCGCGATGAAGTGGAAGCCGAATGGAGTCATCTGAAGGACGGCCCGGCGACCCTCACGGAAGAGGAAGTGCGCCGGGTCGAAGGGCGCTTCTCACGGCCGAGCTATGAGCGCCTGGAGAACGAGGCGCTGGAGGCGGACGGCCCGTTCGGCGCCTGGCTCAGGCGAAACGTGCAAGCACACAAGGTCCCCGGCTATGCCGCCGTCACGCTCTCGCTCAAGCGCACCGGCGTGCCGACCGGGGATGCCACCTCCGAGCAGATGGAGGCGATCGCGGAGCTCGCCGATCGCTACTCGTTCGGCGAGCTCCGCGTCTCGCACGAGCAGAACCTCATCCTTGCGGACGTCCGGCAGCGCGACCTGCGCGCGCTCTGGCAAGAGGCGCGCGCCCTCGGGCTTGCGACGCCCAACATCGGCCTCCTCACCAACATCATCGCCTGCCCGGGCGGGGACTTCTGTGCCCTCGCCAATGCGAAGTCGATCCCGATCGCACAATCGATCCAGGAAATGGTCGAGCGCCGGCGGGACGCGCTCGACTACCTCTTCGACCTCGGTGAAATCGACCTCAACATCTCCGGCTGCATGAACGCGTGCGGCCACCACCACGTCGGCCATATCGGCATCCTCGGCGTCGACAAGAACGGCGAGGAGTGGTACCAGGTCGAGATCGGCGGGAACCAGGGCGAGGTCCGCTCGGGCCGGCCC
>JAFAGU010000239.1 GCA_019237595.1 Betaproteobacteria bacterium
ACATCCTCGGCGAACTGCCGCGCGTTGCGCGTGTGGAATTCGCCGTCGCTGTACGGCGTGGGCATGTCCCACTTGGTCTGCGCCTGCGCGCCGAGCGCGACGAGCGCCCCGATGCAGAAACCGATTGTTTTCTTCAAGGAAATTTCCCTCCTGATCTTTGAGTCATCTTAGCGTAGTTCCGCCACGACGGTGTCCGCGAGCGCGAGCGAGGCGGTGAGCCCGGGCGACTCGATGCCGAAGAGGTGCACGAGGCCGGGGACGCCGTGCCTCGACGGGCCCTGGATCTCGAAGTCGGGCGACGGCTCCTTCGGTCCGGCGGTCTTTGGCCGGATCCCGGCGTAGCCTGGAACGAGCGCGCCATCGGGCAGGCCGGGCCAATAGCGCCGGATGGCGGCGTAGAAGCGCTCGGCTCGGCGAGGGTCGACGTCGTAGGCGATGCGATCTACCCATTCCACGTCTGGGCCAAAACGCGCCTGGCCCGCGAGGTCGAGCGTCACGTGCACGCCCAGGCCGCCGGGCTCGGGCACCGGATAGACGAGCCTCGAGAAGGGCGACTTGCGGTTGAGCGAATAGTAGTTTCCCTTCGCGTAGAACTCGCCCGGAACGAATTTCCGGTCGAAGCCCTCGAGCGCCTTCGCCACCGACGGGGCGCGCAGCCCTGCGCTGTTGACGAGGATCTTGCTTTTCAAGGTGATGCCTTCCCCGCCGCCTGCGTGAAGGACGAATCCATCCGATAGGAGCTCGCCGCCGATGAGCGGGCTCTTGAGCGCGAGCATCGCGCCATGCGCCTCGGCGTCGCCGAGGTAGGCGAGCATCAGCGCGTGGCTGTCGATGATGCCGGTCGAAGGCGAGTGCAGCGCGGCGACGCAACGAAGCTCGGGCTCCCACGACTTTGCCTGTTCCACCGGGATGAAGTCGACATCCGTGACGCCGTTCGCATGCGCCTTGGCCTTGATGCCTTCCAATTCCTGGATCTGGGAAGGATCGGTCGCGACGATCAGCTTGCCGCAGCGCCGATGCGGGACGCCGTGGCTCTCGCAGTATTCGTAGAGCAGGCGCTTGCCCGCGACGCACGAGCGCGCCTTGAGCGAGCCCTTTGGATAGTAGATGCCGGCGTGGATGACCTCGGAGTTGCGCGAGCTCGTGTGCGTGCCGATCGCGTCCTCGGCTTCGATGATCACGACCTCGCGTCCCGCGAGCGCCAGGGCGCGCGCGACCGCGAGGCCGACCACGCCCGCGCCGACCACGACGGCTTCCACGCTTTCCATTTAGGATGCGATTGTAATGAAGCGCACCGATCGCTGGCAGTTCTGGATCGACCGCGGCGGGACGTTCACCGACGTGGTCGCGCGCCGGCCCGACGGAACGCTCGCCACGCACAAGCTGCTCTCCGAGAACCCGGAGCGCTACCGCGACGCGGCGCTCGCGGGCATCCGGGAGATCCTCGAGCTCGGGAAAGACGAGCCGATTCCCGGCGACGCAATCGACGCGGTGAAGATGGGCACCACCGTCGCGACCAATGCGCTCCTCGAGCGCAAGGGAGAGCGCACGGCGCTTTTCATCACGCGCGGCTTCCGCGACGCGCTGCGCATCGCCTACCAGAACCGGCCCCGGATCTTCGACCGCCACATCGTCCTGCCGGAGATGCTGTATGCCCGGGTGGTCGAGGTCGACGAGCGCATGGGCGCACATGGGGAAGTTGTTCTTCCCATCGATCTCTCCCGGCTGGAGGCTGATCTTCGAAAAACCTTCGCCGACGGCTTCCGCTCCGTCGCCATCGTCTTCATGCACGCCTATCGCTACCCCGCGCACGAGCGGCGGGCGGGCGAGCTCGCGCGCAAGGCCGGTTTTACGCAGGTCTCGCTCTCGCAAGAGGTGAGCCCCCTCATGAAGCTCGTGGGGCGCGGCGACACGACGGTGGTCGATGCCTACCTCTCGCCGATCCTTCGCCGCTACGTCGAGGGCGTGGCGGCCGAGCTGGGAGACGTGCGCCTCCTCTTCATGCAATCGAACGGGGGGCTCACGGACGCCCGCCGCTTCCGCGGGAAGGATGCGATCCTCTCCGGCCCGGCCGGCGGCATCGTCGGGGCGGCGCGAACATCGGTCGCCGCGGGCTTCGAGCGCATCATCGGCTTCGACATGGGCGGGACTTCGACCGACGTCTCGCACTATGCCGGCGAGTTCGAGCGCGACTTCGAGACGCTCGTCGCGGGCGTGCGCATGCGGGCGCCCATGATGAGCATCCATACCGTCGCCGCAGGTGGCGGCTCGATCCTGCACTTCGACGGGGCGCGCTATCGCGTCGGGCCGGATTCCGCGGGCGCGAACCCGGGTCCGGCGTCCTACCGGCGGGGCGGCCCGCTCACCGTCACGGACGCGAACGTCATGCTCGGCAAGATCCAGCCTGCTTTCTTCCCGAAGGTTTTCGGGCCCTCCAGCGACCTGCCTCTCGACCCGCAAGTCGTGAGGGACCGATTTGGAGAGTTGAAAAACCGGATCAACGACGGCCGCTCCGAGGAGCAGATCGCCGAGGGGTTCGTGCAGATCGCTGTCGGCAACATGGCGAACGCCATCAAGCACATTTCGGTGCAGCGCGGCCATGACGTGACGGCCTATACGCTGTGCTGCTTCGGCGGGGCGGGCGGCCAGCATGCCTGCCTCGTGGCCGACGCGCTCGCGATGAACCGCATCTTCATCCACCCGTATGCGGGCGTTCTTTCTGCGTACGGCATGGGGCTCGCGGACCAGATCGCCATGCGGCAGAGAGCGGTCGAGGCGAAGCTCGATGCCTCGCCCGATTTGGACGGAATGTTCTCGGCCCTCGAAGGGGAAGCGAAGAGCGAGCTTCTCGGCCAAGGCGTCGCCGAATCCTCGCTGCGGATCGCGAGGAAAGCGCACCTGAAGTACGAAGGAACCGACACGGCGCTCGCCGTTCCGTTCGGTGCTCGAGAAGCCATGGAGCGCGAGTTCGCCGACGCCTATCGCAAGCAGTTCAGCTTCCTGATGGAGGGCCGCGCGCTCATCGTCGACTCCATTCTGGTGGAGGCGATCGGGCCCGGCGAGCCGTTCGCCGAGAGGACTTCCGGAGGGGAGGCGAGCGCACGGCCTGCGGCCAGCGTGCGCATGTTCACCGGCGGAGCCTGGCACGACTGCCCGCTCTACGAGCGCAGGAGCCTCGGGCCCGGCGCAAGCGTCGAAGGGCCGGCCATCATCGCCGAGGCGAACGCGACCACCGTGGTGGAACCGGAGTGGGGCGCCCGGGTGACCGCCTCCAATGGCCTCGTGCTCGAGCGAAGGGCGCCGCGGAAGGCCGCGCCGGCGCTCGGCACGACGGTCGATCCGGTGATGCTCGAGATCTTCAACAACCTCTTCATGTCCATCGCGGAGCAGATGGGCCTGCGCTTGCAGAACACCGCCTACTCGGTGAACATCAAGGAGCGCCTGGATTTCTCCTGCGCGATCTTCGACGCGGGGGGAAACCTCATAGCCAATGCCCCCCACATGCCGGTGCACCTTGGCTCGATGGGCGAGTCGATCAAGGCGGTGATCCGCCTCAACGCAGGCAGGATGAAGCGCGGAAACGTCTACGTGCTCAATGCGCCCTACAACGGCGGCACGCACCTCCCCGATGTCACGGTGATCACGCCCGTGTTCGGCGCTGCCGGCGAGATCCTCTTCTACGTGGGAAGCCGCGGCCATCACGCCGACATCGGCGGCATCACGCCCGGGTCGATGCCGCCGGACTCGAAGATCGTGGAGGAAGAGGGCGTCCTTATCGACAACTTCCTTCTCGTCGAGGAGGGCAGGTTCCGCGAGAAGGAAACCATCGCGCTCCTCTCCTCGGGGAAGTACCCGGCCCGCAACGTCGCCCAGAACATCGCCGACCTGCGCGCGCAGGTGGCGGCGAACGAGAAGGGCGTGCAGGAGCTCGGCGCCATGGTGTCGCACTTCGGCCTCGACGTGGTGTGCGCCTATATGCGCCACGTCCAGGACAACGCCGAGGAATCGGTGCGCCGCGTCCTCGGCGTCCTGAAGAACGGAGCGTTTGCGCTGCCGCTCGACAACGGTGCCGAAATTCGCGTGATGATCGAGATCGATCAACCGGCGCGAAAGGCGCGGATCGATTTCGCGGGTACGTCGCCGCAGCTCGCGAATAACTTCAATGCGCCGGCGGCAGTGAGCATGGCTGCGGTGCTCTATGTCTTCCGCACCCTGGTCGATGCGGACATCCCGCTCAACGCCGGCTGTCTCAAGCCCCTCGACGTGAGAATCGAGGAAGGCTCTATGCTGCGGCCGTGCTATCCGGCGGCGGTCGTCGCGGGGAACGTCGAAACCTCGCAGTGCGTGACCGATGCGCTCTATGGCGCGCTCGGCGTGATGGCCGCCTCGCAAGGGACGATGAACAATTTCACGTTCGGCAACGAGCGCCACCAATACTACGAGACGGTCGCGGGCGGCTCGGGCGCGGGTCCAGGCTTCGACGGCACGGACGTGGTGCAGACGCACATGACGAATTCCCGACTCACGGATCCCGAAGTGCTCGAGTGGCGTTTCCCGGTTCGGCTCGAGAGCTTCGAGGTTCGCGCCGGGTCCGGCGGCGCGGGGCGATGGCGCGGCGGATGCGGCGCCGCGCGCCGCGTGCGCTTCCTTGAAGCGATGACGGCGGCGATTCTCTCGGGGCACCGCCTCGTGGCGCCGCACGGGATGGCGGGCGGGCAGCCGGGCGCGCCCGGGAAGAACTATGTCCTGCGCGCCGACGGTACACGCACGGAGCTCGGACCCTTCCAGCAGACGAAAGTCTCGGCCGGCGATGTTTTCGTGATCGAGACGCCCGGCGGCGGGGGATACGGCCCAATATAATGACAGGGTGACCCCGAGCGCCATCTACTCCAAGTCCGGCAAGGGCGTCCAGGAGGCTTCCGGAAAGACGAGCACCCTTTCGCGAGGCGAGCGCTCGGTTCTCTCGGCGTTCGACGGCAAGCTGACGGTCGCAGAAGTGGCCGAGCGCACCGGCAAGGAATTCGACGCGAAGTTCCAGCAGCTCATCACGCAGCTCGAGAAGGACGGGTTCATTCGCCAGGTTTCCGCGGGCGCGGCACCCGCGGCTGCTTCGGCGCGCGCCGCGGCGCGGCCGGCCGCTGCGGCTGCCGTATCGACGCCGGGCTCCGACCTCGACTTCACGATCGGCGCCCCGCCGAAGCCGGCTGCACCGGCTGCGCCGCCGGTGGATCTCGCCGCCAAGGCGCGCGAGGAAGCGGAGCGTCGCGCGAAGGAAGAAGCGGCGATTTCGTACAAGGCGCGGCAGGAAGCGGAAGCGCGCGCCAAGGCAGAGGCGGACGCCAGGGCAAAAGCGGCGGCGGAGGCACGCGTGCAGGCCGAGGCGGCCGCCCGCGCAAAAGCAGAAGCGGTGGAGAAAGCGCGCGGCGAAGCGGAAGCAAAGGCGCGCGCAGAAGCCGAGGCGAAGGCGCGGGTGGAGGCCGAAGCCAAGGCGAAGGCAGCGGCGGAGGCTGAGGCGCGCATTCGCGCCGAGGCGGAGGCCAAGGTCAAGGCGGCGCAGCAGGCGGCGCTGCGAGCGGCGGCAGAAGCCAAGGCGAAGGCGGAGGCGGAGCTCCAGGCCAAGCTGGAAGCCGAGCGCGCCAAAGCGAAGGAAGAGGCTGAGCGCATCCGGAAGGAAGCGGAAGAGAAGGCGCGCCGCGAGGCCGAGGAAAAGGCGCGCAAGGAAGCCGAGGCGCTCCGAGAGCGCCTCGAGGCCGAGCGCAAGGCGCGCGAAGAGGCGGAACGCAAGGCGCGCGAAGCCGAGGAGCTCAGGCGCAAGGACGAAGAGGCTCGGCGCGCCCGCGAGGAAGCAGAGCGCAAGGCGAAGGAAGAGGCGGACCGGAAGGCGAAGGAAGAGGCTGAGGCGAAAGCGAAGGCCGAGGCCGAGCGCAAGGCGAAGGAGGACGCGGAGCGCAAGGCGAAGGAGGACGCGGAGCGCAAGGCGAAAGAAGACGCTGAGCGCAGCGCCAACGAGGAGGCCGAACGCAAGGCGAAAGAGGAGGCCGCCCGGCAGGCCGAGGCGACCCTGGTCAGCCCGCCGCCGGTGCCCCAGGCGGCAGCACCTCAGCCCGCGGGCGGTTTTTCGGATTCCCTGCTGGCGGACCTCGATTCGTTCAACAAGCGCGAAGAGGAAGAGCGCTCGGCGAAGGAAGCGGCGGATCGCAAGGCCAAGGAGGAGAAGGCCCGGCGCGCGCGCGAGGAGGCCGAGCGCAAGGCGCGCGAGGAAGCGCAGGCGAAGGCGCGCGAAGCGGCGGAGCGCAAGGCGAAGGAGGAGGCCGAGCGCCAGGCCCGCGAGCAGGCGGAACGCGAGACGCGCGAGGCGGCGGAGCGCGCCAAGCGCGACGCGGAGGAACGCGGACGCAAGGCGCGCGAGGCGCTCGCCGCGAAGGCGCGCGAAACGGCCGGCCCCAAGGCAGGACACCACGAACACGACATCGGCATCACGGACGAGGACCTCGACCCGGACGAAGTGAAGCGGGACGAAGCCGTGCTCACCAAGGAATCGCGCAAGGCCGCCCGGGAAAAGGAGCGGGAGCGCGAGCGTGCGCGCGAGCGCGAGCAGGAGGCGCAGCAGGCGGCGGCGTCACGCGCCGCCAGCATTCCAAGCGCGCCGGCGAGGATCCGCCGGCCGGTGCGCTGGGGAAAGCCGGTGGCGCTCGGGCTCTTCGCGCTCCTCGTGGCCGGGGTCGCGGCTATCCACATCCTGCCGCTCGGAACCGCGGAATACGAGCAGGCCGCGACGCAGGCGTTCGGCGCGCCGGTGAAGATCTCGAGCGCGCACCTTTGGCTCGTCACCGGGCCGGAGCTGCGGCTGCAGGGCGTGACGGTGGGGGAAGCGAAGGCGGGCAGCGTGCGCGCGCGCCTCGACCCGGGATCCCTCTTCGGGCCAAAAAAGGTTTTCTCGGTCGTGGAGGCCGATGACGCCGTCATTCCGCAGAACGCGCTTGGCAAGGCGTTTTTCGCCCGCGTGAAGAGCGACGCCTTTGCGGTGCAGCGCATCTCGATGCAGAACCTCAAGCTGCCCGGCCCGCTCGCCTTCCCGGCCCTCGATGCGGAAGCCCAGCTCGGCTCCGACGGAGAGCTGCGCACGGTGTCGCTGCGCGGCCCGGAGGGCCTGGCGGGGAAGGTGACGCCCGCCGGAGCTTCCCTCGAGTTCGAGGCGAACGCGAACAGCTTCGTGCTTCCAGTCGCGCCCGAGATCTCGTTCAGCCAGTTCGCCATGCGCGGCAAGGCGAGCGCCCAGGGTGTGGAAGTGAGCTCCTGGACCGCCGCGCTCTATGACGGCGCGCTGAACGGCACGGCCAGAGTGGCGTGGAATGGGGCCTGGACCGTGGACGGTACGCTCAATGCGAGCGGCGTGAATGCCGCGGTATTCGCTCCCGCGCTTATCTCCGAAGGCAAGGCGGACGCGAGCGGGCGCTTCTCCATGGCGGGCGCCGATCCGGCGAAGCTCGGATCCCTCGCGCGGCTCGAGGGCAATTTCACGATCGGCAAGGGCGCGCTGGGGACGATCGACCTCGTACGGACGCTTTCCGGCGGCGGCCGCCAGGTCAGCGGTCGGACGTCCTTTTCCGAGCTCACGGGGCAGGGCGTCTACGACAAGGGCGCCGTCTCCGTGCGCAACGTCAGCATCAGCTCGGGGGCGCTGACCGCGGGCGCGAGCGCCGACGTCACTGCGGCGGGCGCGCTTTCGGGCCGCCTCGTCGCAGACGTGAAGACCGCGAACCAGACCTTGCGCGCCACGCTCACCGTCGGCGGCACGGTCAAGGAGCCACAGGTCCGGAACTAGTGGCCGAAATCCTCCAGCTCCGCGGCGCTCGCGCGCTCTCGGAGTTCCGCCTCTCGAAGCTCCTCGCCTCCCTGCAGAAAGCCGATCCCGGCGTGCGATCGGTGGCGGCGGAGTTCCTCCACTTCGCCGAATGCGAGCGTCCCCTGGCTGCCGAGGGACGGCGGCTCCTCGAGCGCCTGCTCGGCGAGCCGCGCGAGCCGGCCGCCGAGGCTCGCGGAGAGCTGCTCCTCGTCGTGCCGCGGCTCGGCACCGTCTCGCCGTGGTCTTCCAAGGCAACCGACATCGCCCGCAATTGCGGCCTGCACGGCGTCGCGCGGCTCGAGCGCGGCACCGCCTTCTGCGTGGAGGGCCTTCGCGACCGCGCCTCGGTCGCCGCGCTGCTGCACGATCGCATGACCGAAACCGTGCTCGCTTCCTACGACGAGGTGGCGCGGCTCTTCAGCCACGTGCCGCCGCGCCCGCTGGAGCGCATTCAGATCGAGGGGCTCGCGGCCGCGAACGAACGGCTCGGGCTCGCGCTGACGGAGGACGAGATCGAGTATCTCGAGGCGGCCTACCGGCGCCTGGGCCGCGACCCGACGGACGCCGAGCTCACGATGTTCGCGCAGGCGAACTCCGAGCACTGCCGCCACAAGATCTTCAACGGCGACTGGATCATCGACGGCGAGCGGCAGGCGCGCTCGCTCTTCGCCATGATCCGCAATACCCACGCCGTCACGCCGCAGGGCACGATCGTCGCCTACGCCGACAACGCCGCGATCATGGAGGGCCGGGAGGCGTTTCGCTTTTTTCCCGCCGCGGATCGTTCGTATCGAGCGAAGAAGCTGCTCACCCACACCGTCGTGAAATGCGAGACGCACAATCATCCGACCGCGATCTCGCCCTTGCCGGGCGCGTCCACCGGCTCGGGCGGGGAGATTCGCGACGAGGGCGCGACGGGTCGCGGCGCCAAGCCGAAGGCGGGGCTCTGCGGATTCTCCGTCTCGCACCTGCGGTTGCCCGGCGCGCTGCGCCCGTGGGAAGCGCAGGATCCCGGCCGGCCCGCGCGCATCGCCTCGGCGCTCGACATCATGGTCGAGGGACCGATCGGCGCCGCTTCGTTCAACAACGAGTTCGGCCGCCCCAACCTGTGCGGCTACTTCCGCACGTTCGAGTTCGCGCCGAAGGATGGGGCGGTGCGCGGCTACCACAAGCCGATCATGCTCGCCGGCGGTCTCGGCAATATCTCGGGCGAGCACACACACAAGCTCGACGTGCCGGCGGGCAGCCTCCTCATCCAGCTCGGCGGCCCGGGGCTCCTCATCGGCATGGGCGGCGGCGCCGCCTCCTCGATGGGCGCCGGCGCCAACACGGCGGACCTCGACTTCGATTCAGTGCAGCGCGGCAACGCGGAGATGCAGCGCCGCGCGCAGGAGGTGATCGACCGCTGCTGGCAGCTCGGGGCGGCGAACCCGATCCTCTCGATCCACGACGTGGGCGCGGGCGGGTTGTCCAATGCCGTGCCGGAGCTCGTCCATGCCGCGGGGCGCGGCGCGCGGATCGACCTGCGCGATATCCCGAGCGAGGACAGCGGCATGTCGCCGCGCGAGATCTGGTGCAACGAAGCGCAGGAGCGCTACGTGCTCGCGATCGCGGACCGCGACTTCGACGCGTTCGCGGCGCTCTGCGAGCGCGAGCGCTGCCCCTTCGCGGTGATCGGCGTGGCGACCGGCGACGGCCGGCTCGAGGTCGAGGACCGCCAGCTCGGCACGACGCCGATCGAGCTCGATCTCTCCATGGTGCTCGGCAAGCCGCCGAAGATGCTGCGCGACGTCTCGCGTCTCCAGCCGCGCCTCGCGCCCTTCGCCACGGGCAGCATCGTCCTCGAGGAAGCGATCCAGCGCGTGCTGCGGCACCCCGCCGTGGCGGACAAGACGTTCCTCGTCTCGATCGGCGATCGCACGGTCGGCGGGCTTTGCTCGCGCGACCCTTTCGTCGGGCCCTGGCAAGTGCCGGTCGCGGACTGCGCCGTGACGCTGCTCGACTTCCAGGGCTACGCCGGCGAAGCGATGGCCATGGGCGAGCGCACGCCGCTCGCCGCCATCGACGCGCCGGCCTCCGGGCGCATGGCGGTGGGCGAGGCCATCACGAACCTCGCCGCGGCACGTATCGGATCGCTCTCGCGCGTCAAGCTCTCCGCCAACTGGATGGCCGCCGCCGGGGTCGCCGGAGAAGACGCAGCGCTCTTCGACACCGTGAAGGCCGTGGCGATGGAGCTGTGCCCTTCGCTCGGCGTGGCGATCCCGGTCGGCAAGGATTCGCTCTCCATGCGCACCGCGTGGGAAGGCAAGGAGGTCGTCGCTCCGCTCTCGCTCATCGTTTCCGCCTTCGCGCCCGTGGAGGATGCGCGGCGCACGCTCACGCCGCGCCTTCGCACCGACGCCGGCGAGACGGAGCTCATCCTTGTCGACCTCGGTCGCGGGCGCAACCGCCTGGGCGGCTCCATCCTCGCCCAGGTCTATTCCCAGATGGGCAACGAGGCGCCGGACCTGGACGATCCGGCGCTGCTCAAGGGATTCTTCTCGGCGATCCAGGCGCTCAATCCGCTTCTGCTCGCCTACCACGACCGCTCCGACGGCGGGCTTTTCGCCGCGGTGTGCGAGATGGCCTTTGCCGGGCGCTGCGGCGTCTCGCTCAACGTGGATTCGATCGCTTTCGATGCGACGGCCGACGACGTGGATGCGTTCAAGCGGAACGCCGACGAGCAGCTCGCCGGCCGGATGAAGGACCTCGCGCTCGCCGCGCTCTTCTCGGAGGAGCTCGGCGCCGTTCTGCAGGTCCGCGTGGCCGACCGGCCGAAGGTCATGCAGGCGCTTCGCGACGCCGGGTTGGCCGACTATTCCCACGTCGTCGGCCAGCTCAACACGCGCGACGAAATCCGGGTCACGCGCAACGCGCGCCCGGTCTTCGCCGCGCCGCGGGTGGAGCTGCAGCGCGCGTGGAGCGAAACCACCTGGCGCATGCAGTCGCTGCGCGACAACCCGGAGTGCGCGAAGCAGGAATACGACCGCATCCTGGATGCGACCGACCCGGGGTTGTCCGTTTCTCTTTCCTTTTCGCCGCGAAGAGCGGAAGTGCTGTCAAAGGCGCGGCCGCGCATCGCGATCCTCCGCGAGCAGGGCGTCAATGGCCAGGTCGAGATGGCTGCGGCGTTCGATCGCGCGGGCTTCGAGGCGGTGGATGTCCACATGACCGACCTCGCCTCGGGGCGCGCCTCGCTCGCGGGCTTCAAGGGCGTCGTGGCGGGCGGCGGGTTCTCCTACGGGGACGTGCTGGGCGGCGGCCGCGGATGGGCGAGCTCGATCCTCTACAACGCTCGCATCCGCGATGACTTCGAGCGCTTCTTCGCCCGCACCGATACGTTCGCGCTCGGTGCCTGCAACGGGTGCCAAATGATGGCGGCGCTGAAGGAACTGGTTCCCGGCGCCGGGCACTGGCCGAGGTTCGTGCGGAACAAGGTGGAGCAGTTCGAGGCTCGGCTCGTGATGGTGCGGATCGAGGAGAGCCCGTCGCTCTTCTTCAAGGGCATGGCCGGCAGCCGGATCCCGATCGTCACCGCCCACGGCGAGGGCTTTGCCCTCTTCGACGACAGGAAGCAGATGGAGGGCGCGATCGTATCCATGCGCTACGTCGATAACGCCGGAAGGCCGACGGAGGCCTATCCTTACAACCCGAGCGGGTCGCCGCAGGGCATCACCGGCGTGACCACGGCCGACGGGCGGTTCACGATCGTGATGCCGCACCCGGAGCGCGTGTTCCGCAGCATCCAGATGTCCTGGGCGCCGGACGAGGCGGGGGAGGATTCGCCGTGGATGCAGATGTTCCATAACGCGCGCGCGTGGGTCGGGTGAAGGACATCCTGATCGTCGGCGGCGGCATCGGCGGGCTCGTGCTCGCGCTCGAGCTCCACCAGCGCGGCATCGGCTGCCGCGTCTTCGAATCGGCGCCGGAGATCAAGGCGGTCGGGGTCGGCGTGAACCTCCTGCCGCACGCGACGAAGGTCCTCGCGGGTCTGGGGCTCGAGCCGGCGCTCGCGCGAGCGGCCGTGGAGACGCGGGAAGCCGTGTTCTTCAATCGCTTCGGGCAGCTCATCTATCGCGAGCCGCTCGGCCGCCGCGCGGGCTACGAGTGGCCGCAGTTCTCCATCCATCGTGCCGACCTCCAGGCGGCGCTCGTCCAGGAATTCAAAGGCAAAGTCGGCGCGGACCGGTTGCACCTCGGCTTTCACTGCGTGTCCTTCGAGGAGAAGGATGAAGGCGTGGAGGCTCGGTTCGACGGCCGCCCTCCCGCACGCGGCGCGGCGCTCGTCGGCTGCGACGGAATCCATTCCGTCGTGCGCCGCCAGCTCTATCCGGCGGAAGGCGAGCCGCGCTACTCCGGCGTGAACATGTGGCGCGGCGTGACGTGGTGGAAGCCGGTGTTGACCGGCGCGAGCATGGTGCGCGTCGGCTGGTTCAACCGCGGCAAGCTCGTCCAGTACCCGATCCGGCGCGAGCTCGACGCGAAGGGACTCCAGCTCGTCAACTGGGTGTGGGAAGTCGAGACGCCGACCCACCAGCGCTGGGACTGGAACCGCCGCGCGAGCGTCGAGGACTTCATCGCGAACGCCGAGGACTGGCGCTTCGACTGGCTCGATACGCCCGCGTTCCTGCGCGCGTCGGAAGTGGTGCTGGAGTACCCGATGGTCGACAAGGATCCCCTCCCGGCGTGGACCTTCGGCCGCGTTACGCTGCTCGGCGACGCCGCGCACCCCATGGTGCCCCGCGGCTCCAACGGCGCGGGACAGGCCATCGTCGATGCGCACGTCCTCGCACAGTGCCTTTCGGAAGAATCGGATATTCCAGAAGCGCTCAAGGCCTACGAGTCGGCACGGCTCGGCCCGACCTCCAGCGTCGTGCTCGAGAACCGGCGCAACCCGCCCGACGCGATCCTGCGCGAGGTGTACGAGCGCACCGGCGACCGTCCTTTCGACCGCATCGAATCCGTGATCTCCCTCGACGAGCTGAAGGCGCTCTCCGAGCGCTACAAGCGCGTCGCGGGCTACGATAAGTCCACCCTCCAGGAGGCGCGACCATGAGCATTGCCAGGCACGATCCGACGAGCATCCTTTCCCAGGCCGTGGAGCACGGCGACACGGTCTATCTTGCGGGCATCGTCGCCAAGGACCTGAAGAAGGACGTGAAAGGGCAGACGAAGGAGATCGTGGACGAGATCGACCGCCTGCTCGTAAAATGCGGCTCGGGCAAGTCGAAGGTGCTCTCGGCGACGATCTGGGTGACCGACATCCGCAACCGGACGGCCATGAACGAAGTGTGGAACGCGTGGGTCGATCCCAGGAACCTGCCGGCGCGCGCATGCGTCGAGGCGAAGCTCGCCGACCCGAGCGCGCTCGTCGAGATCATGGTGATCGCCGCCAAATGAATCCGACCCGCCGGCTCCTGCTGCAGGCAGCGACGCTGGCGGCGGCTCCGTGGGCGTGGCCGGCCGCGGCCGAGCAGCAGCGCGGCGTGGGCTTCCGCGTAGGAGACAGCTATAGCTACCGGGTCCGCGACCCCATCTCGATGGCCGTCACGGGCCAGTTCACGAGCGCGGTGACGGAGGTGTCCGCCGAGGAAGTGATGTTCTCCACGGGGCTCGTGACCGACCTCCGCGGAAACACGCGGCGAAACCCGGCGGGGAAGGACCTGACGCCGCGGCAGGAGTTTCCCCCCGAGTACGAAGTCGGCCGGCGCTGGTTCACGAGCTACCAGTACCTGCAGAGAGACGGCCAGACGTGGCGCATGGACCTAGAAGGGGTGGTCGCCGCCTTCGAGGAGGTCAGCTGCCCGGCCGGTACCTTCGATGCCTATCGGATCGAGCTCAAGGGCTGGGAGACGGGCCTGCGCCCGCTTCGAAGCTACGTGTACACGACCTGGATGGCGCCCGGCCGCGTGCGGGCGCCGCTCATCCGGGAGTCCATCAATCGCGTCGCGAGCGTCATCGTCCCGAACTCCTACCGGATCGAGCTGGTCGCCTTCGAGCAGGCCGCTTGACCGGCAGGGTTTGGAGCCCGCCGCGATGAGGCGGCGGCGTTGATCAACCTCCAGACCCTGCTCGCCGTGGCGATCGGCGGCGCTGCCGGCTCCGTCGCGCGTTTCGTCGTCGGGGTGTGGAGCACGCGGGCCCTCGGGGACGGCTTCCCGTGGGGCACGCTCTTCATCAACGTCTCCGGTTCTTTCCTGATCGGCCTGTTCGTGGAGCTCTTCGCGCTGCATTGGGACGCGCCGCAGCCGATGCGCGTCTTCCTCGCGGTGGGGATCTGCGGCGGCTACACGACCTTCTCGACCTTCTCGCTCGACACCTACGTGCTCATCGAGCGCGGGCAATACGGATTCGCCGCGACTTACGTCGCGGCGTCCGTGATCGGCTCGATCGCCGCGCTGGTCGGCGCCCTGCACCTGCTGCGCGCGGTCTAGCCCTTCCGGCCGGCCTCGACCATCTCGCGGAACTTCTTGACGTTCGCCTCGCCCGCGTAGGCGGCGATGCGCGCGTAGGCGGGCTCCATGCGCGCGCGGAAGGGCGCGAGGTTCGGCCGCGTCACCTGCATGCCGGCGGCCTCGAGCTTCTTGATCTGGTCCGCCTCCGTCTCGGCCATGAGCTTGCGCATCAGGTTGCCCGCGCTCGCGCTCTCCTCGCGGAAGATGAGCTGCTGCTGCGGCGTGAGCTTCTTCCAGGTATGCGCGCTGACAGTGTGGATCATGTTGTTGTAGATGTGCCGCGTGAGCGCGAGGTGCTTCTGCACCTCGTAGAACTTGGCGAACCAGATCACCGGCACCGGGTTCTCCTCGCCGTCGACCACCTTCTGGGAAAGCGCCACGTACAGCTCGGGGAAGGAGATCGCCTGCACGATGGCGCCGAGGGATTCCATCGACGCCTGGATCTGCAGCTCGGGCGGCGTGCGGAGCTTGAGTCCCTTCACGTCGTCGGGCGTATTGATCGGGCGAACGCTGTTCGTGACGTTGCGGAACCCGTAGTCCCAGTTGCGGAGCAGGACGAAGCCCTGCTTCTCGGCCAGCGGCGCCAGCCAGTCCATCGCCGGGCCGTC
>JAFAGU010000285.1 GCA_019237595.1 Betaproteobacteria bacterium
ACACGATCCGATGTCACCCACCACCGGCGCGTCGACGCGCACGTTCGAGTCGGCTTCCTGCGGCGAGATGTCGATCTGGATGAACTTCTGGCCGCCCCAGTCCTTGCTCGTCTTGCCGCCCCAGGTCTTGCCCTTGCCGTGCGAGAGCAGCCAGTTGAGGCGCGCGCCGATGAGCATCACCACGTCGGCGCCCGGCAGCACGAACGAGCGCGCCGCGGACGCGCAGAGCTCGTGCGTGTCGGGCAGCAGCCCTTTCGCCATCGACATGGGGAGATACGGGATTCCCGATTTTTCGACCAGCTCCTTTATTTCCCGATCCGCTTGAGCGTACGCCGCGCCCTTGCCCAGGATGATCAGTGGTTTCTTCGCGGACTTCAGCAGCTCGACGGCGCGCTTGACTGCTTCGGGCGCGGGAATCTGCTTGGGCGCGGGATCGACGACCTTGATGAGGGTGTTTCGTCCCGCAGCAGCATCGATGCTCTGCGCGAAGAGCTTCGCCGGCAGGTCGAGATAGACGCCGCCGGGGCGGCCGGAGACGGCGGCCCGGATCGCGCGAGCGATGCCCACGCCGATGTCCTCCGCGTTCAGGACGCGATATGCAGCCTTCGCCACGGGTTTTGCTATGGCGAGCTGGTCCATCTCCTCGTAGTCGCCTTGCTGCAGGTCGACGATCTCACGCTCGCTCGAGCCGGAAATCAGGATCATCGGGAAGCAGTTCACCGTCGCGTGCGCGAGCGCGTTGAGGCCGTTCAGGAACCCGGGCGCGGAAACGGTGAGGCAGATGCCCGGCTTCTGCGTGAGGAAACCGGCGATCGAGGCGGCGTAGCCGGCGTTCTGCTCGTGGCGGAAGGAAAGCACGCGCAGGCCGTCGGCCTGCGCGCGGCGCGTGAGGTCGGTGATGGGGATGCCCGGCAGGGCGTAGATCGTGTCGAGGCCGTTCAGCTTGAGCGCCTCGATGACGAGCTGAAAGCCGTCGACCGTGGTGGCCTGCGCATCGTTCGCGACTTGCGGTTCTGCGGTTCCCATGGAGACCTCCAATTCCGGGGGGACTATGGTAAAAACCCCCGCGCGCCGCCAGCCTTGATGGAGGTCAAGGGTCTAAAATCCCAGCCCTTTTCATGACCGCCCTCGCCTCCCACCCGCAGCGGAACAGCCTGCGCCTGCAGCTGCGCCAGAACCAGATCCTGCAGGGCATGAGCGCCGCCCAGTGGACGGAGCTCGAGCCCCTGCTCGTCGTCGCCGACTACCGCAAGGGCGATCCGCTGGTGCGCCAGGGCGACGAGGAGATGGAGCAGATCTTCGTCCTCGAGGGCATGGTGAAGCGCGTCGTCTCGAACCCTCAGGGTCACGAGATGATCCTGCGCTTCGCAGCCGAGACGGAGATGGACACTTCCTACGCTGCGTGGCGGCTGCGTACGCCGGTCCCGTATTCCATCGCCGCGGTGACCAAGGTGCGCACGGCCGAGCTGCCGATGCCGCTGTGGGTCGAATTCCTCGAGCGCCATCCCGACGTGAAGTCGCGCTTCGAGTACGAGGTGATGAAGCTCATGTCGGAGGTGATGGCGCACACGATCACGCTCCACCTCCTCGACGCGCCCGGGCGGCTCTCCCGCTTCCACCGGAAGCACCCGGAACTCGCCGGGCGCATCCCGAAGAAGGAGCTCGCCGCGTACCTCAACCTCACGCCCGAGACGCTCTCGCGCCTCAAGCAGAAACTCGGTTGAGCGCGGACGCTAGGCCGCCTGGACGGCGCCCTGCTGCGCCTCCGCCGCCTTGCCGAGATGCGCGCGCCGCATCGGTCGCAGCACGAACCACGCCATGAGCGCCGCCAAGGCGTTCATGATCGCCGCCACGACGAACACCGACTGCCAGCTCCCCGTCGCGGACATCAGGACGCTCGAGAGCGGCACGAGCAGCGAAGCCGTTCCCTTGGCGGTGTAGAGGAGGCCCGCGTTCGTGGTCGCGTAGCGCGAGCCGAATGTATCCGTGCACGTGGAGGGGAAGAGGCTGTAGATCTCGCCCCAGGCGAAGAACACGAGGCCGCTCAGGATCACGAAGAGCACCGGGTCCTGGCCGTACTTATACAGCGCGAAGATGCCGATCGCCTCGAATCCGAACGCGATCAGCATGGTGAGCTCCCGCCCGATGTTGTCCGAAACCCAGCCGAAGAACGGCCGCGTGAGACCGTTCAGGATCCGGTCGATGGAAAGGGCGAAGGTGAGCGCGGGAAGCGTGAGCCCGATCAGGCTCACCGGCGTGTCGGCGATCTTGAAGTCCTTGGCGATGGGCGCGAGCTGCGCCGTGGCCATCAGGCCGCCGGCGCCCACCAGGACGAACATGACGTACATGACCCAGAACACCGGCGCCTTCACCATCTCGGTCCACTGGTAGTCGCGTCTCGCCTGCGAGACTTTCTTGCTCATCGCGGAGACGGCGGCCGAGATCTTGCGCGTGTCCACGAGCAGCATGCCGATGATAAATACCGCGATGCCCTGCCCGATGCCGAAGTACAGGAAGGCCTTCTCGTAGCCGTCGGCCTTGATCATGTTCGAGATCGGGATGATCGTGAGCGCCGAGCCGGCGCCGAATCCTGCAGCCGTCAAGCCAGCCGCGAGGCCGCGGCGGTCCGGAAAGAGCTTCACCGCGTTGCCGACGCACGTGCCGTACACCGCGCCGGCACCGGTGCCGCCGATCGCGGCGGCGACGTAGAGCATCATCAGCGAATCGGACACCGAGTTCATGGCCCAGGCGATGCCGCACAGGATGCCGCCTACCACGACCACCGGGCGCGGCCCGAAGCGGTCGACGAGGTAGCCCTCGATCGGGACGAGCCAAGTCTCGGTCAGCACGAAGATCGTGAAAGCGACCTGGATCGCTGCGCGACCCCAGTGAAATTTCGCGTCGAGCGGGTTGACGAAGAGCGTCCAGCCGTACTGGAGGTTGGCGATCATCGTCATGCAGACGATGCCGAAGACGAGCTGCCACCAGCGGCCTGCCAGGAGCCCTTGCCCGGTCGGAACAGGTTGCGATTGCATCGATGTCTCCTCCTTAGTGCCCAGTTCGCCGGCGCGGGCTTATAGCGCCCGCTGCCCGGAGATCCCCTATAAGGGGTTCCCTGAACTTGATTTTTCCATTCTAGCTCAGAGGCTAGCGTAGCTCTTCTTGATTGCGATCAAGAATCGGCCGTCAAGGGTTTGTTCCGTCGGCCTTTGCTTGGGCCGTTTCGCTGAGCGTAGTTCCCTTCCTGCGCGCGAGCCATTTGCCGACGGCGACGACGAGGACCGCGCCGGCGGCGGGCGCCACCCAGTGCAACCAGCCCGCGTTGTCGTTCACCCACTGCGAGAGCGCCGGGTCGGTCACGCCCATCTCGCCCGCCGTCCAGCCGAGCACGGCGGCCCCGAGCACGATGATGATCGGGTAGCGCTCCATGAGCACCATGAGCATCGTCGCGCCGAAGACGACGAGCGGGATACTGATGAGCAGGCCGAGCGTGAGCAGGAGCACGCTTCCCTTCGCGGCGGCCGCGACCGCGAGCACGTTGTCCGTGCTCATGACCAGGTCGGCGATGAGGATCGTCTTGATGGCGCCGACGAGGTGCTCGCTCGAGCGCACGTCCTCGCCGTCCTCGTCCTCGGGGACGAGGAGCTTCACCGCGATCCAGAGGAGCGCGAGGGCGCCCACGAGCTTGAGGTAGGGAAACTCGAGCAGCTTGACGGCGACGATGGTGAGCAGGATGCGCAGCACCACGGCGGCGCCCGCGCCCCAGAAGATCGCCTGCTTCTGCTGGTGCCGCGGCAGCGAGCGCGCCGCGAGGGCGATCACCACCGCGTTGTCGCCCGAGAGGACGACGTTGACCCAGATGATGACGCCGAGTCCGATCCAGAACTCGGGGGAGACGAGCGTCTCTAGCATCGCGGGATTCTAGAACAGCCCGACGACCTTCCCGTCCACGAGGTCGATCTTCGCCGCGGAGGGAACCTTCGGCAGGCCCGGCATCGTCATGATGTCGCCGCAGATCATGACGACGAACTCCGCGCCGGCCGCGAGCCGGACCTCGCGAACGTTCACGACGTGATTGGTCGGCGCGCCGCGCAGTGCGGCGTCGGTGGAGAACGACGATTGCGTCTTCGCCACGCACACCGGGAAGTGGCCGTAGCCGTCTTCCTGCAGCTTCTTGATCTGCGCGCGCACCTTGGCGTCGGCGGTCACCTCCGAGGCGCGGTAGACCTTCTTCGCGATCTTGTTGATCTTCTCCCACAGGGGATCGGCGTCCTCGTACACGAACTGCGGCTTCGAGGGCTGCTCGCAGAGGCCGACGACGATCCTGGCGAGCTCCGCCGCGCCCTTGCCGCCTTCGCCCCAGTGGGTCGCCGTGACGACCTTCACTCCCAGTTTTTGCATTCTTTCGGAGACCAGCTTCAATTCAGCTTCCGTATCAAACGTAAACCGATTGATGGAGACGACGCACGGGATGCCATAGACCTTCGACACGTTCTCGACGTGGCGCTCGAGGTTGACGATGCCCTTCTCCAGCGCCGCGACGTTCTCCTTGCTCACTTCCTTCACGTCGACGCCGCCGTGGTACTTGAGCGCGCGCATCGTCGCCACGATCACCGCCGCGCTCGGGCGAAGCCCCGTCTTGCGGCACTTGATGTCGAGGAACTTCTCGGCCCCGAGATCGGCGCCGAAGCCGGCTTCGGTCACCACGTAATCCGCGAGCTTCAGTGCCGACTGCGTGGCGAGCACGGAGTTGCAGCCGTGGGCGATATTGGCGAACGGCCCGCCGTGCACGAACGCGGGGTTGTTCTCGAGCGTCTGCACGAGGTTGGGCGCGAGCGCGTCCTTGAGGAGCACGGTCATCGCGCCGTGCCCCTGAAGGTCTTTGGCACGAATAGGTTTTAAATCTCTTGAATAACCAATAACGATATTTCCCAGGCGATTCCTCAGGTCCTCGAGGGACGTCGACAGGCAGAAGATCGCCATCACCTCTGAGGCGACGACGATGTCGAAGCCGTCCTCGCGCGGGTAGCCGTTCGCCGTGCCGCCCAGCCCGACGACGATGTCGCGCAGCGCCCGGTCGTTCATGTCGAGCACGCGCTTCCACTGGATCCTGCGCAGGTCGATGCCGAGCTCGTTGCCGTGGCTGATGTGGTTGTCGATGAGCGCGGCGAGCAGGTTGTTCGCGAGCTGGATCGCGCCGAAGTCGCCGGTGAAGTGCAGGTTGATGTCCTCCATCGGCACGATCTGCGCGTACCCGCCGCCCGCCGCGCCGCCCTTCACGCCGAACACCGGCCCGAGCGAAGGCTCGCGCAGGCAGATGATCGCCTTCTTGCCGATGAAGTTGAGCGCGTCGCCCAGGCCCACGGTCGTCGTCGTCTTCCCCTCGCCCGCCGGCGTGGGGCTGATGGCCGTGACGAGGATGAGCTTCCCGTCCTTCTTCCCCTTCAGCGTATCGAGGTACTTGAGCGAGACCTTGGCCTTGTAGTGCCCGTAGGGCTCCAGGTGCTCCTCGCCGATGCCGAGCTTCTCGCGCGCCACCGCGGAGATCCGTTGCATCCTGGCTGCCTGGGCGATTTCGATGTCGGAAGGCATGGGCGCTCTCGCGTTTCGTGTATGTAATTTCTGGAAGGCCGGATTTTCGTGGACGGCCGGGCGGCGCAGCCTTGACTGAAATCAAGGGCCTACGCAGAATCGGGGCAAGATCTGGGAGGAGTCATGGGCACCATAACAAGCTGTTTCGCGCGGCTCGCCGCGGCGGCGGCGCTTGGCGCGGCGGTGATCGCCGCCGTGCCGGCCGCCGCTCAGGCCCCCGGCGTCACCGCGAAGAGCATCCTGATCGGCCAGTCGGCGCCCCTCACGGGCGCCAACGCCGAGCTCGGCAACGACATCCGCAACGGCGCGCTCGCCTATTTCAGCAAGGTGAACGCGGCCGGCGGCGTCCACGGCCGCAAGATCGAGCTCTCCACGCTCGACGACACGAACCAGGTCCCGAAAGCCGAGGCGAACACGAAGAAGCTCGTCGAGGAAGACGGCGTCTTCGCCCTCTTCGGCTACGCGAGCGCGACGCTCTCGCGCCCGGCGCTGCCGACGGTGGAGAAGAACGGCGTGCCGTTCCTATCGCCCTTCACCGGCGCCGACCCGATGCGCGTCTTCAACAAGTACGTCTACAACATGCGCGCGAGCTACGCCGACGAGCTCGAGAAGATCGTCGAGCACTACACCACGTTCGGCATCAAGCGCTTCTCGATCGTCTACTACGACGACACGGTGGGCAAGGAGAACATGAGCGCGGTCGAGCGCGCGCTCAAGAAGCGGAACATGGCGGAAGTCTCGCGCGGCATCTTCAAGGACCGCGCGAAGCCCGATATCGACGGCGCGCTGAAGGATGTGATGAAGGGCGAGCCGGAGGTGGTGATCTTCACGACCCTCTACAAGGCAACCTCGGACTTCATCAAGGCCGCGCATAAAGCCGGCTTCGGCGCCCAGATGGTGAGCAATTCGTTTCCGGGCGCGAGCCCGCTCGCGCACGAGCTCGGCGCGGACGGCGCCGGCGTGTCGATCGCTCAGGTCGTGCCGCCGCCTACCAAGCGCTCGGTCCCGGTGGTCAAGGAGTACCAGGAGGCGATCGAGAAGCAGCTCGGCAAGAAGAGCTTCTCTTTCACTTCGCTGGAAGCCTACATCGCGGCCAAAGTGACCGTCGAGGCGCTCAAGCGCGCGGGCCCCAAGCTCACGCGCGAGAGCTTCATGCACGCGCTCGATACGATGAAGGACTTCGACGCGGGCGGCTACCTCGTGAGCTTTACGCCGGAGAACCACAACGGCAGCTCGTACGTCGAGCTGACCGTAATCGGCAAAGCCCTTAACTTCAACTATTAGAACCCTGCCTGCCGACTCCGTCGGCAGGAACCCTAGGTGGACAGCTCTCCGAGCGTGCGGCCCTGTCCGTAGCCGGGGTCGCCTGGCGTCGCACCGCCGGCGGTCACCCGCACGGCGCAGTACTTGAACTCCGGGATCTTGCCGAACGGATCGAGCGCCGGGTTCGTGAGCACGTTCGCCGCCGCCTCGTAGAAGGCAAAGGGTATGAATACCGCGCCGCGCGGGGTGCCCTCGTCCGCCCTCGCGAAGAGCGAGATGCGGCCCCGGCGCGATTCCACGGTGATCACGTCGCCGGGCTTGGCCTTGAGCGCATCGAGGTCGAGCGGGTGCAGCGAAGCCATGGGCTGCGGCTCGATGGCATCGAGCACGCCGGAGCGGCGCGTCATGGCGCCGGTGTGCCAGTGCTCGAGCTGCCGGCCGGTGATGAGCACCATGGGATAGTCGGCGTCCGGGCGTTCCGCGGCCGGGATCAGGTCCGCAGGAACGAACTTCGCGCGCCCGGTCGCTGTCGGGAAATGCGTCCGGAAGACAACCGGCTCGCCCGGATCGCCCTCGTTCTCGCATGGGTAGGTCACCGAGGAGTCGCGCTCGAGGCGCTCCCACGTGATCCCGGCGATGGAATCCATGCCAAGACGCATTTCGTTGAACACGTCGGCCGGGCCGCTGTAATTCCACGCCAGCCCCATGCGGCGGGCGATGTCCTGAATCAGCATGAGATCGTCGCGCGCCTGTCCCGGCGGCTCCA
>JAFAGU010000297.1 GCA_019237595.1 Betaproteobacteria bacterium
GATCTAGCGATAGTCCCGAAGCGCCGGGATGGTCCAGAAAGGCATCGAGGCAAGCGCGATGAAAAAGAGCGCCACGCCGAACCCCGTGCCGTAGCCCCCGGTCAGGTCGTGCAGCACTCCGCCAAGAAAGGCGCCGATCGCGGCGCCGACCGCATTGCTCGAGTAGATCGTCCCGTAGATCGTCGCGACGTGCGAGCCGGCAAAGGCTCGGGCGCTTATCGCCGAGACCACGGGGCCGCGCGTCCCCATGCAAAGGCCGAAGATCGGCACGAAGAGCCCGAGCAGGATCATCGAAGGCGTGAAGTTCAGGCCGACGAGGAGCGCCATTCCGATCGCCGTGCCGATGAAGCTCGCCGTGACCGCGGGACGGTAGCCGAAGCGGTCCGAAGTCCAGCCGCTTCCCATGACGCTCAGCGCCGAGAGCATGCCGACCAGGCCGTAAGCGGTCGCCGCGGTAAGCGGCGAGAAACCGGCGTCGATGAAGAAGGCGACGAGCTGCACGATGACGGTGAACATGGAGATCGAAGTGCAGAAGAAAAGCTGCACGAGCCCCCAATAGAGCGGCGTGCGGATCGCCTTGCGCAGCGTCCAGCCCTCCTCCCCGCCCGTGCCCGCCTTCCGATGCGGAAAGTCGGGATGACCCGCCGCGAAGCGCCGCCACGGCAGCGCGAGGACGATCGGCGTCGCGACGAGGACGAGGATGCCGAGCGCGCGGTAGGTGCTGCGCCAGCCCTGCGAATCGACCAGGTGCTGGGCGAGCGGCACGAAGACGATCGTCCCCACGCCCATCGCCGAGAAGGCGATCCCGAGCGCGGTGGAAAGACGCTTGCGATACCAGCGGGAGAGCAGCGCCGAGCCCGGCACCATGCCGTTCAGGCTCACCCCGACGCCCACGAGCGCGCCGACGAGGAGATAGAACTGGCCGAGCGTCGAGAGAGAGCCCGCGAAGAGAAACGCCGCAGCGAGGCTCGCCATCCCGGCGCCATAGACCCAGCGCGGCCCGAGGCGATCGAAGAAGAAGCCGACGAAGGGCGCGGTGAAGCCGTGCACGAGCAGGTAGATCGAATAGACGCTCGTCAGCTCCGAGCGCGTCCAGCCGAACTCGCGCTCGAGCGGGCGCAGGAACACCGCGTACGTGTCGCCCAGCCCGCGCCCGAAGACGTTCAGGGCGAAGCACGCGGCGAGGACGGCGAGCGCGGTGCGGGACGGAGTCAGGTCTTGTCGGCGGGCTCGAGGCCGAAGACCTGGCGCAGGTACGCGAGGTAGCCGGGGTCCTTGCTGACCGTCTTGCCCGGCGAGTCCGAGACCTTGGCAACGGGCTGGCCGTTGCACTCGGTCATCTTGATCACGATATTGAGGGCGCCGAAGCCGACGTCGTTGGTGAGGTTGGTGCCGATGCCGAACGCGGTGATCGCGCGCCCGTGGAAGCGCCGCGCGATCTTGATGGCGAGCGGGAAGTCGAGCTGGTCGGAAAAGATGAGCTGCTTCGTGCGAGGGTCGACTCGGTTTCGCCGGTAGTGCGCGATGAGCTTCTCGCCCCAGTCGATGGCGTCTCCGGAGTCGTGGCGCGCGCCGTCGAAGAGCTTGCAGAAATACATGTCGAAGTCGCGCAGGAAGGCCTCGAGGCCGTAGGTGTCGGAGACTGCAATGCCGAGGTCCCCGCGGTATTCCTGCGCCCACTTGTCGAAGGCGAAGCGCTGCGAGTCGCGAAGCCGCGGCCCGAGCGCCTGGCACGCCTGGACGTATTCGTGCGCCATCGTGCCGAGCGGCGTGAGGTCGTTCCTCATCGCGAACCACACGTTCGAGGTCCCGGCCATGGACTGCGGCACCTCGCGCTTCAGCGTCTTGAGCACCTCCTCCTGCCACTCGAGCGAGAAGCGCCGGCGCGTGCCGAAGTCGGAAATCCTGAACTCAAGCTCGGGCTCGACCTGCCGCACGAGGTCGATCTTCGACCGTAGCCGGCGGCGGCCCTCCGCGAGGTCCGCGCCGCGATGCATGCGCCGGAAATAGACTTCGGAGACGACCGCGAGCACCGGGATCTCGTAGAGGATGGTGTGCAGCCACGGGCCGCGGATGACGATTTCGATGCCGCCCGTCTCGGCGTCGCTGCGCCGTGCCTCGAGGTACTTCTTGTTGAACTGGAAAAGGCCGAGGAAGTCGACGAAGTCCGACTTCATGAAACGCAGGCCGCGCAGGTAGGCGAGCTCGTCCTCGCCGAAGCGCAGGTCGCAGAGCGCGTCGAGCTCCCGCTGGATCTCCTCCAGGTGCGGGCGCAGGTCGACGCCCTCGGTGCGGCAGTGGAACTGGTATTCCACCTGCGCCCCGGGGAAATGATGCAGGACCACCTGCATCATCGTGAACTTGTAGAGATCGGTGTCGAGGAGCGACCGGATGATCATCCGGGCCGCATTGTAAGTCCGCTAGAGGAGCAGCGCTTCGGAGGATGGCTCTTCAGAATGGCCGTCTTCGACGAGGCCGTGCGCCCCGACGCCGAGGAGGCGCACAGGCCGTCGTCCAGCTTCCGTGCGGGAAAGGAGCATCGCCGAGCGCTCGGCGAGCCTCGACGGGTCGCGCGTGGGCGGCTCCGCGGTGTGGCTGCGCGTCACGGTGGTGAAGTCCGAATAGCGCACCTTGAGGGTCAGGGTCCTCGCCGTGAGCGCCTTTCGCGCGAGCGAGGCCGCGACGCTCCTTGCCATGCCCTCGGTCTCGCTGCGGATGAGATCGGGATCGACGAGGTCCTCGGCATAGGTGCTCTCCTCGCTCACCGACTTCGTCGGCCGGTCGGGGCAAACCTCCCGCGGATCCTCGCCGCGCGCGAGCTGGCACAACCACTCGGCGAGGCTCCCGACCGCGCGATGCAGCCGGCCCTGGTCGACCGTGCGCAGGTCGACCACGCGCAGGACGCCGATGTCCTTCAGCTTCTTGGAGGTAACCGGGCCCACGCCCCAAAGCGCTTCCACCGGAAGCTTCTGCAGGAAGGCTTCGACCCGCTCCGGCGCGATGACCGTCAACCCGTCGGGCTTGCGCCAGCCGGAGGCGATCTTCGCGAGGAATTTGTTGGGCGCCACGCCGGCCGAAGCGGTGAGTCCGGTTTGCTCGAGGATTCGCTTCTTCAACCGCCCCGCTACCGTGGCCCCCAGCGCTTCGCCCCACGCATTGGTGGTGACGTCCAAGTACGCCTCGTCGAGCGACAGCGGTTCGACGAGCGGCGTGCATTCGCGCAGGATCGAGAACACCTCGCGCGACACGGCCCGGTAGTGCTGGAAGTCGGGCCGCACGATGACGAGCTTCGGGCAGAGGCGGAGCGCCGTCGCCATGGGCATGGCCGAGCGCACGCCGAACTTGCGCGCCTCGTAGCTCGCCGCCGCGACGACGCCCCTCCCCTCGGGCCTGCCGCCGACGGCGAGCGGCTGGCCCCGAAGGGCGGGATTGTCCCGCTGCTCGACGGACGCATAGAAGGCGTCCATGTCCAGGTGCACGATCTTGCGGACCTGGCCGGTTTCCCGCGATTGGACAATTTCCGGCACCTACTGTATATATTGCCATATGGATGCCCTTACAGAGCGCCAGTCGGAGATCCTGAAGCTCATCCGCGAGCTCACGGAAATCTCCGGCTACCCGCCCACGCGGGCGGAGATTGCCGAGCGCATGGGCTTCAAGTCCGTCAACGCCGCGGAGCAGCACCTTCGCGCCCTGGAGAAGAAAGGCGCCATCGAGATCGCCGAAGGCGCTTCGCGCGGCATCCGCGTGCGCGATGGCAAGCCCTCGTCCCGCCTCGGCCGGCTGATGGAGCTCCCGGTCGTCGGACGCGTGGCCGCCGGCAGCCCGATGCTCGCCGAGGAGCACGTCCAGGGCACCTACCAGGTGGATCCGAACCTCTTTACCCCGCGCGCAGACTACCTGCTGCGCGTGCGCGGCATGTCCATGCGCGACGCCGGAATCCTCGAAGGCGACCTGCTCGCGGTCCACAAGTCCGATGAAGCGCGCACCGGCCAGGTGGTCGTCGCGCGGCTCGCGGATGAAGTCACGGTCAAGCGTTTCCGCCGGCGCGGGCACAGCGTCGAGCTGCTGCCGGAAAACCCCGATTTCGACCCGATCGAGGTCGACCTGCGCCGCGATCCGCTCACGATCGAGGGCATCGCGGTCGGCGTGATCCGCAACAGCAAGTACCTCTAAATATTCCACCCGGCCGTTTCGAGGCCGCGGCGCCATTCCCCGATAGAATCGCGGCAGGGGAATCGGGGAAGTCCCACGCAATGAATCGCTCAGGCACCGCCGAAGGCAGCGTCGCGGCCGGCATCCGCGACCGCGCCGATCCGCGGCTCGTGCTCGCAGACCGCGTCGACCAGCTCTACGGCCAGATGTGGCTCGGCATCGTCGCGACCTTCGCCATCGGCGCCATCGCGACGTTCGAGTTCTGGAACGACCGGCTGCGCGAGCTCGTGCTCTTCTGGTGGGGCCTCGTGCTCCTCGTCACGGCGGCGAGCGCGGGCCTGCTCTACGGGTACCGGCGCAGCGCCGACCGCGCCCGCGATCCGGACCAGTGGCTCCGGTGGTTCGCAATCGCGGCGCTCGCGAGCGGCGCCAACTGGGGCTTCGCGGGCGCGGTGTTCTTCCCGTCCCACACCGACGAGCAGCAGGTGTTCCTCGCCTTCCTCCTCGCCGGCATGATGTCCGGCGGGATCCCGGTCTACGCGGCCTCCTGGCCGATCTTCGCCCTCTACGCGGCCGGCATCGTCGCCCCGTTCACCTACGTGCTCGCCACTTTCGGCAACCGCCTCTTCACGGAAATCGCGCTGCTCGTGCCGATGTTCTACGCGATCAACGTTGCGGTGGCCTACCGCCTGACGCAGGTCTTTCACTCGGGCTATCGCCTGCGTCACGCGTACGGCAAGCTCACCGAGGACTACAGCGTGCTGAATCAGCGGCTCGAGCGCCAGCTCGGCGAGCTGGAGGAGGCGCGCCGCCAGGTCGAGGCGAGCGGCCGCAAGCTCGCGCTCTTCGCCGAGCGAGCGCCCATCGCGATCGTCGAGCTGGATCCCTCCGGCGTGGTCACCCAGGTCAATCCGGCCGCGGAGCTGCTTTTCGGCTTCGCCGCGGGCGAGATGCTCGGCGGAAACGTCAAGGAACGCCTGGTCCTGCCGGAATTCCGCAATGAGTTCGACCGGCAGTGGGCGCAGCTCATCACCGAGCGCGCGCCGATCTCGGGCCTGCGCATCCGCAGCCCCCGGCGAGACGGCTTGCAGGTGGTGTGCGAGTGGACGGTGACGCCGCTCGTCAACAACGAAGGGACGCTCATCGCAGTCATCGCGCAAGGACAGGACGTGACCCGCCAGCTCGAGGCGGAGCGGATGAAGAAGGAATTCACCTCAACCCTCAGCCACGAGCTCCGCACGCCGCTCACCTCCATCATCGGCTCGCTGCAGCTCATCAACTCGGGCGTCCTCGGCGATCTCTCGCAGGACATCTCGGAGCTGACAGCGGTCGCCGAGCGCAACGGCACCCGGCTCCTCGACCTCATCAACGATCTCCTCGACATCGAGAAGATCGAGTCGGGCAAGCTCACGCTCGTGCCGGAAGTCTTCAAGCTGGGCGAGCTCGTGCGCGAGTCGCTCGTCCTCAACAAGGCCTTCGGCGACCGCTTCAAGGTGCGCTTCGAGCTCAAGAGCCCGACCGAGACGGGCGCCGGCGAGCGCGCCGTGCATGCCGACCGGAAGCGCCTGCTCCAGGTGATGACCAACCTACTGTCCAACTCCGCGAAATTCTCCCCCGAAGGCGGCAGCGTCGACGTGACGTTGGAGGAAGCCGGGCCCATGCTGCGCGTGGGAATCCACGACCGCGGCCCCGGCATCCCGGAGAATTTCCGCGCGCGCATCTTCGGGCGCTTCGCCCAGGCCGATTCGACGACGGCCCGGCACAAGGGAGGCACGGGCCTCGGCCTCGCGATCTCCAAGCGCCTGGTCGAGATGATGGAAGGCCGGATCGGCTTCGACCCGCGCGAGGGCGGCGGCACGACCTTCTGGTTCGAGCTTCCGCGCCACGCCACCTGACCCGAGGTAGACTGCCTTCATGCCGGCCCGGCCGCTCAGCAAGGTGTGCTACGTCGAGGACGACGAGGACATCCAGCGCATCGTGCGCCTGTCCCTCGAGCGCGTGGGCAAGATGACCGTCGAGGTGGTGAGCGACCCGATGCAGGCGATCGACGCCATCCGCGCCTTCGGGCCCGACCTCGTGATGCTCGACTGGATGATGCCGGGCATGGACGGGCCGACGCTCTTCCGCCGCATGAAGGAAACGCAGGACACCAGCGCCCTGCCCGTCGTCTTCATCACGGCGAAGGCATCGCAGACGGAGCTCGACGAGCTCACCAAGATGGGCGCGGCCGGCACCATCTCGAAGCCGTTCTCCCCCAAGGACCTGCCGGAGCAGCTGCGCGCGATCTGGGCGAAGCTGCCCTAGGGCTTCTCGTTCAGCGTCCCGCTAGCTCTTCATGAGCCGTCGCGGGAGCATCGACCGAAGCACGCCGTCCTTCAAGACGAAGTGGTGGTAGAGCGCGGCAAGGGCGTGCAGGCCGGCGAGCCACATGATCGCGTCGCCGAGCCAGGTGTGCAGGTTGGCAAGCCAGGCGCCGAACGCGTGGGACTTTTCCACGGGTGGCGCGACTTGGAGGCCGCCGAGGAGCGTGAGCGGATGGCCTTCGAGCCAGGCGCCGCTCACGGCGGTGATCGGCAAGGCGAACATCAGCACGTAGAGTGCGCCATGGCCCGCTTTCGCCGCGACGCCTAGCCACGCGGGCATCTTCGGCGGATCGGGACGTTTCGCCACCGCCCGCCACGCCAGGCGCACGAAAGCAAGGATGAATACGCAAAGGCCCAGGCTTTCGTGCAGCTGCCGGTCGGCGTCGCGGGATGGGAGGTAAATCGCCTGCTCGGAGCCGCCGGGGCCGTAGATGAAAGCCACGAGAACGAGCACGGCAGTCAGCCAGTGCAGCGCCTGGGCGAGCGCGCCATAGCGCTCGGGCTCGGGCGAGGAAGCCATCCTTTATTGGAGCCGCGCCGTGGTGTCGATGCCGACTGCGCTTGCGGCCTGGTAGTACTTGCGGGCGAGGAAGCCGAGCACCTCGTCCGCGTTGCGGAAGCGCGCGTCGCGGTCCTTCTCGACCAGCTTGTCGATGAGCCGCTGGTATTGCGACAGGTGGTCGGGAAGCGCCGGGGGCGCGCTGTTGATGTGATGCATCGCCACCTCGATCGCCGTCTCGCCCACGAACATGTGCTCGCCGGTGAGCATCTGGTAGAGCAGCACGCCCGCGCTGTAGATGTCGGTTCGCAGGTCGAGCGCCCTTCCCTGCACCTGCTCCGGGCTCATGTAGCGGGGCGTGCCGAGGATCTCGCCGTGGCTCGTGCGCTCGACCGAATCGACATGCTTCGCAATGCCGAAATCGACGAGCGCGAGGCTGCCGTCGGCGCGGAACATGATGTTCTGCGGCTTGAGGTCGCGGTGCAGGATCCCTTTTTCGTGGATGTCGCCCAGGGCGAACATGAGCTCGCGGAAGAGCCTGAGCGCATCATCGGCGCGGAGCGCCTTTCCGTCGAGCCGCTTGTTGAGGTCGCCGCCCTCGAAGAACTCCATGACGAGGTAGGCGTGCTCCTCCGAGATGCCGTGGCCGTAGATGCGCGCCACGTGCCGGCTCTGGATGCGCTCGACCATGGAATATTCCTCCATGAACCGCGCGAGCTGCTTCTTGTCGTCGATGATTTCCTGCCTGAGGAGCTTCACCACGAGTGGCTCGTCGTCCCCGTCGCGCGAGGCGAGGTAGACGCGCGACATGCCGCCCTCGCCGATGAGGCGCAGGACCTTGATGCCGGGAATGTTGATCCGCGCGCCGAGCGACTCGCCCGCAAGGCGCGCCGCCATCTCGGGCGGGAGGGTCTTCTCGTAGCCGTCGCGCACGAGCGAGCGGATGGCGGTGATGAAGCGCTCCCGCGTGAGCTCCTGCTTGCGCTGGTAGTCGTCGGCGCCCGCCTTCATGGCGCGCACCGCGATGATCTCGTTGCCCGCGCCGGTCAGGAAGAGGACCGGCGGGCAATCGCCCCGCTTCTTGAACTCCTGGAGCCACTGCAGTCCGTCGCCGCGCCCGAGCATGTAGTCGAGCACCACCACGTCGTACGAACCGAGCTTGAAGGACGCATCGGGCATGTCCCGCTCCTGCGGGTCGAACTGCTCGACGAAGCTCTCCGGCCACTGCTCCTTGACGAAGTGCTCGAGGAGCGTGCGCAAGTCCTCGTCATCGTCGATGATGAGGACGCGCATCGCTCAGGAGGCGGCCCCGAGCTGAAGCGCGTAGACCGCCGTGGCCTCGGCCTTCCCGCGCAGCGCGATGTTGCCGCGCGAGGCGGCGCCGGCCGGGAGCGCGGACTTGACCGCGTCGTAAACCGGCCCGGACATGAGGAGCTCCCCGGCCTTCGCCATCTGCATGAGGCGCGCCGCCGTGTTCACCGCGTCGCCGATGATCGTGTAGCTCATGTAGTGCGGCGAGCCGACGTTGCCGATGATGGCCTCGCCGGAGGCGATGCCGATGCCGATCCCGGTGGAGACCCCGCCGCGCTTCACCCAGCCCGCGAGCACCGGCACGAATGCCGCCATCGTTTCCTGCGCCGTGCGAAGCGCGCGCATCGCGGCGTCGGGCTGCGGGAAGGGAACGTTGAACCCGACGAGGAGCGAATCGCCCGCGAGGCTGAAAATCGTGCCCTCGTTCCGGTACGCGGCATCGGTGGCGACCGCGAAGTACTCGTTCAGCATCGTGACGACCTTGTCCACCTCGATCGCCTCGGTGAGGCGAGTGAAGCCGCGCAGGTCGGCGAACATCGCGACGACGTTGATCCGCTGCGCGTGCTCGACGAAGGGCGCGCTGTCCTGCCCGACCTGCGAGATGATGCGCTCGGTGAGCCGCGGCGAGATGTAGCGCGAGAACGCCTTGCGGATCATCTCCTTGCGCTGCACCTCGGCGGCGAGGCGGCGCGCCTCCAGCTCGCGGCGCGTCTCGTGCAGGCGCCGCAGCGTCTTTACGCGCGCGACGAGCTCCTCGACCTTGACGGGCTTGGACAGGAAGTCGTCCGCCCCGGCGCGGATCCCGCGCACGCGGCTTTGCTGGTCCTCGAGCGCAGTGACCAGCACGATCGGGATGAGCGCGGTTTCCTCGTCGGCCTTCAGGCGCTCGCAGATATCGAAGCCGCTAACGTCCCCCGGCAGCATGACGTCGAGCAGGATCAAGTCCGGAGGCGACGCGAGCACCTGCACGAGCGCCGCATCGGCCTCGTGCACGGTATCGACGGTGAGCCCCTCCTTGCGGAGCATCCGCGCGAGGAACGCCGCCATGTCCGGGTCGTCGTCGACGACGAGGACGCGGAATTCGGCCTGGGCATGCCGCGCCGGTGCCGAAAGCTCACTCATAGACCACCTGCACCTTCGCCAGGTAGTCGCGGTACTCCGCCACGCAGCTCTCGAGCGCGGCGCGATCGCCGCTGCGCGCGCCCTCCTCGATTCGCCGCCCGAGCAGCGAGACTTGCGCGAATCCGTACGAGTTTCCGACGCCCTTCATGCGGTGCCCGAGCTGGCGCAGCTGCTCGAAGTCCTGCGCCGCGAGCGCAACGCGCAGGGCCTCGAGCTCCTTGTTCCTGTTCTTCATGAACGTGGGAATGAGGTCTTCCAGGTCTTTCGCGACCTTGACCGTCAGCTCTTCGCTCGACATGCGCTCATTATAGTGGCCGCCTCCCGAGCGGCCGGAGCGCCCTCAGCGCGCTCTTGTCAGGGTGTGTGAAACAGTTGCCGCGCACGCTCGAGGTGCGGGTGAAGCCGAAGCGCAGCGAAACAAGCGAAGCGTACGTCCGCGGAGGGCTGCTGCCCGCGCTCGCCGGCGAGCAGGATTTCAGCGAAATGGAGCATGGCGCCGAAGTGGCGCGGCTCCAGCTCGAGCGTTCGACGGATGTCGGCCAGGCATTCGTCGTCGCGACCAAGCAGGTAGTAGAGCGTTGCGCGCTTGTGCCATGCCTCGGCGTATCCCGGATCGCTGCGCAGGAGCAGCGTGAGGCGGGTCTCGGCGATGTCGTAGCGGCGGGCGGCGATATCCGTGGTGGCGAGGTCGAGGGCGCGCGCGGCGGCATCGTGAGGATGGTGCATCCACGCGTCCCAGATGCGGTCCTCGGTGCGCAGGGCTTCGTCGGCGCCGCGGGAGAGAGCCAGTTGGGCGAACAGGACGTCCAGCGCGGGGTAGAGCCGGGCCGGCCGCCGGGTGCCTCGCGCGGCGATCAGGCCCAGGATGTCGACTGCGGTCGCCATCTCTTTCGCCCATCGTAGCATCTCAGTGGAAATCGCGTGACGCGGTGGCGAGGGAGCCGAGCCACCGGCTGTAATCGATGAGCCGTCGGGCGACCAGGTGCACCACGTCGCCGTCCCGCTCCACGATGCCCTCCACGCCCAGCAGGCGGGAGGCGATCGCCTCGCGCCGCTGCCTCTCCACGAGCCGGCGCCACAGGACCACGTTCATGCATCCGGTCTCGTCCTCGAGTGTCACGAAAACGACACCGCTGGCGGTGTCGGGACGTTGCCTGCAAGTGACGAGCCCGACTACGCGCGCTCGCGAGCCATGCTTTCGCTCGCGCAGGACCTCCGCTGTCATCACGCCGTCACGTTCGAGCCGGCGGCGAAGGAGCGCGAGCGGATGGCGTCCGAGCGTGAAGCCGAGGCTGGCGTAATCGGCGACGATCTCCTGCCCCTCGGGCGCGGGCTCCAGCGCCGGAGCGGTTGTTTCCTCCCGAGGCAAATGCAAAGGCATCGCGCGCTCCTGGCCGGCCGCAGCCCAGTGCGCGAGCCGGCGATGGCCGGCGACCGAAGCGAGCGCGCCGCTCGCGGCGAGCGCGTTGAGGTCCTTTCGATTCAAGCCGGCTCGATGGGCAAGGTCTTCGATCGAACGGTAAGACCGCCCTTCCGCGATCCTTATTCCGGCGGCTTCGGACAGGCCCTTGATCATCCTCAGGCCCAGGCGCACGGCGCCGCCTTCCAGCGCGCAATCCCAGTTACTCTCGTTCACGTCCGCGGGCCGCACTTCGACGCCGTGGCGCCGCGCGTCCTGGAGGAGCTGCGCCGGTGCGTAGAAACCCATCGGCTGGCTGTTGAGGAGCGCGGCGCAGAACGCCGCGGGGTAATGGCGCTTGAGCCAGGAAGATACGTAGACGAGGAGCGCGAAGCTCGCCGAATGCGATTCAGGGAAGCCGTATTCGCCGAAGCCGAGGATCTGGCGGAAGAGGCTCTCGGCGAATTCGTCGGAATAGCCGTTCGCCCGCATCCCGTTTTTGATCTTGATTTCGAATTCGCCCAAGCCCCCTTTCCGCTTCCAGGCCGCCATCGCCCGCCTCAGGCGATCCGCCTCGCCGGGCGTGAAGCCGGCGGCCACCATCGCGAGTTGCATCACCTGCTCCTGGAAGATCGGCACGCCGAGCGTCCTCTCCAGGACGCCCTTGACGGCGTCGCTCGGGTAGGCGATTTCATGCGAGCTCTTTTTCCGGTTCTTCAGGTAGGGATGCACCATGCCGCCCTGGATCGGGCCGGGGCGCACGATCGCCACCTCGATGACGAGGTCGTAGAAGCACGCGGGCTTGAGGCGCGGCAGCATGCTCATCTGCGCCCGCGACTCGATCTGGAACACGCCGACCGTGTCGGCTTTCCGGATCATCTCGTAGGTCTGCGGGTCCTCGACCGGCACATCGGCCATGGTGAAAGGTTTTTGTCTTTCCGCAGAAACAAATTCGAAGGCCTTCCTGATGGCAGTGAGCATTCCCAGCGCGAGCACATCCACCTTGAGGAGCCCGAGGGCTTCGAGGTCGTCCTTGTCCCACTGGATCACGGTGCGATCGGCCATCGCCGCGTTCTCGATCGGCACGAGCTCGGCGAGCGGCCCGCGGGAAAACACGAACCCGCCGGTGTGCTGCGAAAGATGGCGCGGGAAACCCCAGAGCTGGCCGGCAAGCCCCAGCATGGGACTCTCGGCCTTCACTTGTTCCCCGAAGAGGAAGGTTTTGGAAAACCGCTCGATCTCCTCCGCCGGCACGCCGAGCGCCTTGCCCACGTCGCGCACAGCGCTCTTCGCGCGGTAGCAGATCACCGTGGCGGCGAGGGCGGCGCCATCGCGGCCGTACTTGCGGTACAGGTACTGGATCACCTCCTCGCGCCGCTCGTGCTCGAAGTCGACGTCGATGTCCGGCGGCTCGTTGCGCTCGCGGGAGACGAAGCGCTCGAAGAGCATGTTCATGCGCGCCGGATCGACTTCCGTGATGCCGAGCGCGTAGCACACCGCGGAGTTCGCCGCCGAGCCCCGACCTTGGCAGAGAATGCCCTTGCTGCGCGCGAACTGCACTGCATCGTTCACCGTCA
>JAFAGU010000300.1 GCA_019237595.1 Betaproteobacteria bacterium
CACGCTCGCCCAAAACGCTCATTGTCCCGAATTTCCCGCGCAGCGTCATCCCCGGCACGTGAATTGCTGTGCGCCTGCGGTCGAACAACCGGAGGCCCCATGGAACAGAAGATGGTGAAGGAGCTGCTGCTGCAGTCGCTCGAGCACGAGCGCGGCGGCATGAAGATCTACCAGACCGCGCTCAAGTGCGCGCAGAACGAGGAGCTCAAGGAGGAGTGGCAGAAGTACCTCGAGCAGACCGAGCGCCACGTGGAGGTCTTACAAAACGTCTGCTCGCAGATGCAGCTCGACGCCGAGGAGCAGACCCCGGGCCGCAAGATCGTGCACGACATGGGCACGGCGTACGTCGCCGCGATGGAAGCGGCGCTCGGCGCGGGCGACCCGGAGGCGGCGCAGTGCATCGCCGCCGAGTGCGTGACGCTCGCCGAGCACACCGACCACATGAACTGGGAACTGATCGGCGAGGTCGCGAAGCACATGACCGGCGCCGACGGCAAGGCGCTCAAGGAGGCGCACAAGGAAGTCGAGGACCAGGAGGACGAGCACTACTACCACTCGCGCGGCTGGCTGCGCGAGCTGTCGCTGAAATCGCTCGGCCTGAAGGCCGTGCTGCCGCCGCCGGAGGAAAAGAAACACGTGAAGACGGCGATCGGCGCGGCGCGCGCGCAGGCGAGCGCGCACAAGCGCTAGCCGGAAAAAAATAGGCCCGCTCGGTTGCGAGGCCGGCGGGCCTTCCTCCTCCTCGAGAAGAGCTATTTCAGGGCGGCTTCGACCGCTCTCTTCGCCATGATGGTGATGAGGTGGGCGCGGTACTCCGGGCTCGCATGCAGGTCGTTGTTGAGCCCGTCGGGGCTCACCTTGATGCCCGCGACGGAGTCCGGCGCGAAATTCTTCTTCAACGCCTGCTCCATCTCCGATTGCCGGAACGCGCAGGGCCCGGCGCCCGTGACGCCCACGCGGACGTTCCCGCCGCCGAAGTCCGCGACGAAGACGCCGACGATCGCGAACCGCGAAGCCGGGTTCTTGAACTTCATGTAGGCCGCGCGCTTGGGCACCGGGAAGGTCACGGCCGTGATCAGCTCGCCCGGTTGCAGCGCCGTCTCGTACAGGCCCTTGAAGAACTTGTCGCCCTCGATCTTGCGCTTGTTGGTCGTGATCGTGGCGCCCAAACCGAGCACCGCCGCGGGATAGTCGGCCGCCGGATCGTTGTTCGCGAGCGAGCCGCCGATGGTGCCGAGGTGCCGCACCTGCCGATCGCCGATCTGCCCGGCCAGCGCCGCGAGCGCAGGAAGGGTTTTCAGCACGGAAGAAGACGAGGCCACTTCCGCGTGGCGCACCATCGCGCCGACGGTCACGGCGCCCGGCTCGACCTTGAGCGCCTTCAGGTCCTGCAGGGCGTTGAGGTCGACGAGGTCGGTGGGCGCGGAAAGCCGCAGCTTCATCGCCTGCACGAGGCTTTGCCCGCCGGCGAGATAGCGCCCTTCGTCCTTTTTCTCGGCGAGCGCGACCGCGTCCTTGAGGTTCGCCGGGCGATGGTATTCAAACGCGCGCATGGTTTTTCTCCTGGAGCTTCTTCCAGACGGTGTGCGAGGTCGCCGGCATGGCAAGGTCCTTCACGCCGAGCGCGTCGGTGATCGCGTTCATCACCGCGGCCGGGGCGCCGATGGCGCCGGCTTCGCCGCAGCCCTTCACGCCGAGCGGGTTGTGCGTGCATGGCGTCTCGCGCGTATCGAGCCCGAAGGACGGGACGTCGGTCGCGCGCGGGATGGCGTAGTCGGAGAACGAGCCTGTCAGGAGCTGGCCATCCGAGTCGTACCGCGTGCATTCGGTGAGCGCCTGGCCGATGCCCTGCGCGAGGCCGCCATGCACCTGGCCCTCCACGATCATCGGGTTGATGATCTTCCCGAAGTCGTCCACCGCCACGAAGCTCGCGATCTGCGTCGCGCCCGTCTCCTTGTCGACTTCCACCTCGCAGACGTAGCTCCCCGCCGGAAACGTGAAGTTCGTGGGATCGTAAAAGGCGTTCTCGTTCAGGCCGGGCTCGAGCTTGTCGAGCGGGTAGTTGTGCGGCACGTAGGCCGCGAAAGCGACCTCGGCGAAGCTCTTCTGCCGATCGGTGCCCGCGACCTTGAAGGTGCCGTTTTCGTACTCGATGTCCTGCTCGCCCGCCTCGAGGAGGTGCGCGGCGATCTTTCTTCCCTTCGCGATCACCTTGTCGAGCGCCTTGACGATCGCCGTCCCGCCCACCGCAATGGAGCGCGAGCCGTAGGTTCCCATGCCGAAGAGGATCTTCGACGTGTCGCCGTGCACCACCTCCACCTTCTCGATCGGAAGCCCGAGCCGGTCGGCGACGACCTGGGCGAACGTCGTCTCGTGTCCCTGGCCGTGCGCATGCGACCCGGTGAAGACGGTCACCGTTCCGGTGGGATGCACGCGGATCTCGCCCGCCTCGAAGAGACCGGCGCGCGCGCCGAGGGCGCCGGCGATGTTCGACGGCGCGATGCCGCACGCCTCGATGTAGCAGGCGTAGCCCAGCCCGCGCAGCTTGCCCCGCTTGAGCGATTCGGCCCTTCTTTTCTCGTAATTGCTGACATCGGCAAGATCCTGGGCGGCCTTGAGCGTCGCCTCGTAGTCTCCGGTGTCGTAGAGGAGGGCGACCGGCGTCTGGTAGGGGAACTGGCGGATGAAGTTCTTGCGGCGGAGCTCCGCCGGGTCCATCTTCATCTCGCGCGCCGCGGTCTCGACGAGCCGCTCGACGACGTAGGTCGCTTCCGGCCGACCGGCGCCGCGGTACGCGTCGACCGGCGCAGTGTTCGTGAAGACCGCCGTCACCTCGCAATAGATGGCGGGCGTCGTGTACTGGCCCGCGAGGAGCGTCGCGTACAGGATGGTCGGGATGCAGGAGGCGAAGGTCGAGAGATACGCGCCAAGGTTCGCCGTGGTCTTCACCCGCATCGCGAGAAACTTGCCGTCCTTGTCGAGCGCGAGCTCGGCCCGGGTGACGTGATCGCGCCCATGCGCGTCGGAGAGGAACGATTCACTGCGCTCGGCCGTCCACTTGACCGGCCGGTTGAGCTTTTTCGCCGCCCAGGTGACGGCGTGGTCCTCGGGGTACAGGTAGATCTTCGAGCCGAAGCCGCCGCCGACGTCGGGCGCGACGACCCGGACCTTGCTCTCCGGAAGCCCGAGCACGAAGGCGGTCATGAGCAGTCGCTCGACGTGCGGGTTCTGGTTTGCCACGTAGAGGGTGTAGCCGTCGTCCGCGCGCGAGTAGGCGGCGTTCGCCGAGCGCGGCTCGATGGCGTTGGGCACGAGCCGGTTGTTCACGAACTCGAGCGTAGTGACATGGCTCGCTTTAGAAAACGCGGCATCCACGGCGGCCTTGTCGCCGAGCGCCCAGACGTAGCAGGTGTTGTCGGGCGCGATCTCGTGGATTCCGGGCTTGCGGCCGGCGGTAGCAGCATCGACGACAGCGGGAAGTACCTCGTAGTCCACCTCGACCCGCTCGGCGGCGTCGCGCGCCTGCTCCAGCGTCTCGGCAATCACGACGGCGACGCGTTCGCCCACGTGGCGCACCTTGCCTTGAGCGAGCACGGGGTAGGGCGGCTCCTTCATCGGCTGGCCCTTCACGTCGGTGATGAGCCATCCGCAGGGAAGGCCGCCCACTTTCGCGTCCGCGAGATCCTGGCCCGTGTATACGGCGAGGACGCCCGGGGCCTTCTTCGCCTTTTCCACGTTCACGCTTTTCAGCCTGGCGTGGGCATGCGGCGAGCGGACGAAGGCGGCAAAGGTCTGCTTCGGCAGCTCGACATCGTCGGTGTACTGGCCGGCGCCGGTGAGGAACCGATAGTCCTCCTTGCGCTGGATTCGCTTCCCGATCAAGGAATGTTCCATTCGAAAATCCTTATTTGGCCGCCGCCATGGCCCTGGCGCCGGCGACGATGCTCTTCACGATGTTGTGGTAGCCCGTGCAGCGGCAGAGGTTGCCTTCGAGCGCTTCGCGCACTTCCTGGTCCGTGGGGTTGGGATGCGACTTCGCGAAGTCGAGCGCGTTCATCACCATGCCCGGCGTGCAGAAGCCGCACTGCAGGCCGTGGTTCTCCTTGAAGGCGGCCTGCATCGGATGCAGCGTGCCATCGGGCTTCGCGACGCCCTCGATGGTGAGGATGTCGGCGCCCTCGGCCTGCATCGCCACGATGGAGCAGCTCTTGATCGCCTTGCCGTTCATGAGCACCGTGCAGGCGCCGCATTGCGCGGTGTCGCATCCGACGTGCGTACCGGTGAGCCGAAGGTGCTCGCGGATGAACGTGACGAGCAGCGTTCGCGATTCCAGCTCCGCGGAAACGGGCTGGCCGTTGACCTTCATCGAGACTTTGACCGACATGCGTGCCTCCTCCGGCGCGACGGGCGGGCTGCTGGGAAATTGGAGCTTCGGGAGCGGTTTAGGCGGGCGATACGGGGCGCGGTCATCGTAGTCCAAGCATTTGTCCCGCCGCAATATTGCGCCGCAGCGTCAGGGTTAAGACAGTCTTCTGTAAGGGATGGGACAATGCGGGTCCCGTATCGTCCACGACTCGCCCAAAACAATGACTATTGAGAAGAAATCAGCTGCGCTCGGCGCGATCGTGGCAGCGCTAGTCTTGCTCGTCGTCGCGGCTATCTACCTCGCCTGGGAAAGAACGCGGGCGAACGAGAGCGCAATGGAAACCACCAGGCGCGCCGAAGATGCTCGCGCCGCCAAGGTGACGGGCGCCCAGCGCAAGCCGGGCGACCCGCTCACGGCCCAGAGCGTCGAATTGTCCCCCCAGGAATTTGCCAAGTATGCCGTGAAGCCCGTCGCCGACCGCGAGTTCGTCATTCAGCGCGAAACGGTCGGCACCATCGACTTCAACCAGGAAATGTCGGTGCAGGTGTTTACCCCCTTCCAGGGAAAGATCCTCGAGCTCTTCGCGCGCGCAGGCGACGACGTGCGAAAGGGCCAGCCGCTGTTTACGATCGACAGCCCGGATCTTCTCCAGGCTGAATCGACTCTCCTGAGCGCCGCGGGGACCTACCGCACCACGACGAAGGCACTTGAGCGGGCGAAGCAGCTGTATGAAGTGCAGGGGATCGCGCAGAAGGACCTGGACCAGGCAGCGTCGGACCAGCAGGCAGCCGACGGGGTCCTCAAGGCGGCCCGAAACGCGGTGAGGATCTTCGGCAAGACCGACCAGGACATCGACCAGATTCTCTCCGAACGCCGGATCGACTCGGTTCTGCGGGTACCGAGTCCTATCGCGGGCAAGATCACGGCGCGTAATGGCGCCCCTGGTCTTCTCGTGCAGCCGGGCAACTTGCCGGCCCCGTACACCGTTTCCGATGTCTCGAGCAAATGGCTCCTCGCGAGCGTCGCCGAAATCGATATCCCTCTCCT
>JAFAGU010000280.1 GCA_019237595.1 Betaproteobacteria bacterium
GAAAGCGCTTGCCGCCCGCGTTCACGAGGTTGATGTTCGCATCGCCGTCGATCTCCGCCCCGCCGAGGAAGAAGACGTCGATGCGCCCCTGCCCCGCAAGGTCGAAGAGCTCGCGCGAGCCTTCGGTGAAGGGATTGTGCGATCGCAGCTGCTGCAGCGAGACGCGGAAGCGGGGATCCGCCTGCTGGTGGAGAAACGCGCCTGCGGCGGGGATCGGCGAGGCGGCGCCGATGGCCGCGTGGCGTGCCTCGTTCGGCAAACGCGCGAGCAGCCGCGCGATCACGCAGGCAAGGAGCTCTTCCGGGGCGTAAGGACCCATTCCTCGAGATAGCGCTGGAAACCCTCGTGCGTCTTCGCCGCCCTGGCATAGAGCGCGACGTGCGTATCGTCGGCGCCATAGAGGTCCGGCATGCCGAGCGGCCACGCGCCTCGCGGCGCGTGGGCGAGGCCGGAAACGTAGATCGAGGAGATGACGCCCGGGGCAAGCAGCTCGTCCTCCAGCATGTCGCCCTTCCGGCGCTCTTCGTAGGTGACGAGCGCGCCGCGCGAAGCGTGCGCGGCGGTCGCGAGCTCGCGGCGCCGGCCGACCCAGACATTGCCCGCCTCGTCCGCCCACCTCGCGTGGAAGAGCGCAACGTCGGGCTGGATCGCCTTCACGAACAGGATCTCTTCGCGGCCGAAGGGATTCGCCCCGACCTTCCAGTCTTGCCGCTTCCCGATCAGATCGGAACCCAGGATGCCGCCGATCGGCATGAAGGGCACGCCCTTCTCCGTCGCCTGGAGCGCCGTGTGGATCGCCGGGCAGGTCGCGTCGACGATGCGGATCGAGCCCTTCTCCGCCGCTTCGGTGAATCGAGGCGCGAGGCCCGCTTCGCCGAGGGACACGGCGCTCGTATGCACTTCGGCGACGCAGCCCGCGCCGATGAGGAGATCGGCCGAGAGGCCGAGGATCGGCACGCCGAGAAGCTTCAGCCCACGGGATTTTTTTCGAATCAAGCCCCGAACCACCTCCATCGCCGGCAGCGAATAGTCGGGCGGCAGCGCGAGCAGCGCGCCGTCGGGAATCCGCGCCGCGAGCTCTTCGGGCGTCAAGCGCTCAGAGGCTCGGCTCGAGCTTCTCGTCGAGGAACTGCTGCACCGCCTGGAAGAGCTGCATGCGGTTCTTTTCCATGATGACGGTGTGCGTCCCCTCGCCGATCTGCACGTAGCGCTTGTAGGGGGCGCCGGTGAGCTTCTCGAAGTACGCGTAGAGCATGTAGCTCGGCAGGTCGGCGTCCCATTCCGCGTGGGCGAGGAAGGTCGGCACGCGGATCTCGCCCGGGTCGTAGAGCGGCTTGCCGGCGTTCCAGTACTCACGCCCGTCGGCGACGACGCCGTTCGGCGCGCGCAGGACCGGCGGGTTCTGCTTCGCCCCGACCGGGTCGGTGGCGAATGTCGCGTCCGCCCACGCCTCGAACCAGCCGGCGGGGATGAGATCCGCCTTCTTCGCCTCGGGCACGCCGGTGAGCCAGCGCGCCTTCGCCGCGTCGCGCGAGACGACGCGGTAGGCGCCGAGCTTCGCGCCGGAATCAGTGAGGGCCGCGCCCGAAGACCGGATCCAGCCCGGCGCATAAAGGACGAGCTTGTTCACCTTGGCGTTGTTCTGCGTCGTGTACCAGCCCATGATGGTCGTGCCCCACGACCATCCGAGCAGGTTGATCTTGTCGACGCCGCGCCGCTTGAGGATGAAGTCGACCGCGGAGCCCACGTCCTTCACCGCCGTGGCGGTGCGCACGATCGGCTCGTTCGCCTCGGCGGGCTGGTCCATCTCCGGCGGGCGCGTGGAGCGCCCGTAGCCGCGCAAGTCGACGAGGTAGACGTCGTAGCCGCGCTGCGCGATGTACTCCATCCAGGAGAGGCCGTTCAGCTTCAGGTCGAACGCCGTTTCCGACGGATAGGTCGCCCCGTGAACGTAGAGGAGGATCTTGTCCGGCGAGAACTTCTTGACGCCCTCGGGATGCTTGTTCCTCACGTAGAGCCGGATGCCCGGGTCGGCCGCGGGCACCATGAATTCCTCCATCGCGAGCTTCGGCGTGTCGGCGAATGCGGTTCCCATGAACAGGAAAGAGAGAATCCCCAGGATCTTCTTCATGCCGTTCCTCCCACTGTCAATCCGTCGATGCGCATGGAGGGTTGTCCGACGCCCACCGGCACGCTTTGCCCGTCCTTGCCGCAGGTGCCGATGCCGGTGTCGAGCTGCAGGTCGTTGCCGATCATCGAGACGCGCGTCAGCGCGTCGGGGCCGTTGCCGATGAGCGTGGCGCCCTTGACCGGGTACGTCACCTTGCCGTCCTCGATCATGTAGGCCTCCGAGGCGGAGAAGACGAACTTGCCGTTGGTGATGTCCACCTGGCCGCCGCCGAAATTGGTGGCGTAGAGGCCGCGCTTCACGCTCTTGATGATCTCCGCCGGGTCGTGGGAGCCGGCGAGCATGTACGTGTTCGTCATGCGCGGCAGCGTAAGGTGCGCATAGGACTCGCGCCGCGCGTTTCCGGTGAGCGGCATGCCCATGAGGCGCGCGTTCAGGCTGTCCTGCATGTAGCCGCGCAGCACGCCGTCCTCGATGAGCACCGTGCGCGACGTGGGCGTGCCTTCGTCGTCGACCGTGAGGGAGCCGCGGCGGTTGGGAATCGTCCCGTCGTCCACGACCGTCACGCCGCGCGAGGCGACGCGCTGGCCCATGCGCCCGGAGAACGCGGAAGTCTTCTTGCGATTGAAGTCGCCCTCGAGGCCGTGGCCCACCGCTTCGTGCAGCAGCACGCCGGGCCAGCCGGGCCCGAGCACCACGGTCATGGTCCCGGCGGGCGCCGGCCTCGACTGGAGGTTGACGAGCGCCTGCGAGACCGCCTGCTTCGCATAGAAATCGAGCACCTCGTCGGTGAAGTGCGAATAGTCGGTGCGGCCGCCGCCGCCCGAGGAGCCAGTCTCGCGCCGGCCGTCCTGCTCCGCGATCACCTGCACCGACAGCCGCACGAGCGGGCGCACGTCCGCGGCGATCGCGCCGTCGTGGCGCGCGATCAGCACGACCTCGTACTCGCCGCCGAGGCTCGCCATCACCTGGACGACGCGCGGGTCTAGGGCGCGGCACTTGCGCTCGAGCTTCTCCAGGAGCGAAACCTTCTGCCCGGACTCGAGCGAGGCGATCGGATCGATATCGCGGTACAGGGGCACGATGCTCCTGCCCGCAGCAGGCAAGTTGCTCCGGACCCGCCGAGCCTGGCCGGCGGTGGCGATCGCCCGCGTGGCCTTGGCGGCGTCGGTGAGCGCATTGAAGCTGATCTCGTCGGAATAGGCGAAGGCGGTCTTTTCGCCGGAGACCGCGCGCACGCCGACGCCCTGCTCGATATTGAAGCTGCCCGACTTGACGATCCCCTCCTCCAGGCTCCAGCCCTCGGAACGCGCGTACTGGAAGTAGAGGTCCGCGTAGTCCACCTTGCGGCCGACGAGCGTGCCGAACACGCGCTCGAGCTTGGCGGCCTCCAGGTCGAAGGGCGCGAGGAGCGTCTTTTGTGCGATCTGCTGGACAGAATCAGGGATCAACGAATTCTCCGGTTCGAAAGCGCGGGCAGGCTTGCCCTCAGCTTCTTGATATGGGCGAGATCCACTTCTGCAAGGACCACGCCCTCGCCTTTCACGCGGACGCCGAGGACCTCGCCCCACGGGTCGACGATCATCGTATGCCCATAGGTCGTGCGGCCGCTAGCGTGCGTCCCGCCCTGCGCCGGCGCGACGACATACGCAAGGTTCTCGATTGCCCGGGCGCGCAGCAGGGTTTCCCAGTGCGCGGCGCCGGTCGGCACGGTGAAGGCGGAGGGCACGAACGCGAGGTCGAATTCGCCGAGCGAGCGGTAGAGCTCGGGGAAGCGCACATCGTAGCAAACGGAAAGCGCGAGCCGCCCGAAGGGGCTTTCGACCACGCGGCCGGGCTCCGTCCCCGGCTCGACGGTGCGCGCCTCGTCGTATTGCTCGCCCCCGCCGCCGTCGTAGCGGAAGACGTGCATCTTGTCGTAGCGCGCGACGCGCTTGCCGGCGTCGTCGTAGAGCAGGCAGGCGCTGCGGATGCGGCTGTCGTCCTCGGTCGCGATGGGGACGGTGCCGGCAAGGAGCCAGATTTTCAGCTTCCTCGAGAGCGAACCCAGGAAGTCCTGGATCGGCCCGGCGCCATCGCGCTCCCGCGCCTTGACCTTGTCGGCCTCGTGGCGGCCGATGATGTAGAAGTTCTCCGGCAGCGCGACGAGCCGCGCGCCGGAGTCGGCCGCCGCCGCGACGAGGCGCCCGGCCGCCTCGAGGCTCGGCGCCACTTCCGGCGCCGAGACCATCTGCACGGCGGCAACGCGAAACCGGCTCACTCGCTCACTTTCGGCGCCGGCTTGCCCTCCGGCGAGGGCTTGCCCTCGGGCGCGGGCTTGGCCTCGGGCGCCTTGTCCGGCGCCACTTCCTCGGCCTCGACCCGGCCCTTCGTCACCTTGGGATCCGACCAGGTGCCCGTGACCTGGTAGTTGAACGCGAAGATGTGGCCGAGCGGGTCCTTGAGGATCTTCTGCGCGATCGTCGCGGGGAAGAAGAGCAGCGGGTTGATGAGCACGAGCGCGGTCGAGGCGGTGTCGCCGAGCTGCGGCAGCACGCGCACGTGCAGGTTCTGCGTCTCCTGCGAGAGGTCGACTTCGCCGCTCATGTCGACGTCGGCCGCCGAGCCCGTCATCTTGAAGTCCTTGATCGTCATCACGCCGCGCGAGATGTTCGCCGCGGCGGCGATGCGGTCGAACTGGAAGCCCTTGGAGAACACATCGCGGAAGTCGAGCGTCAGGCGCCTGGGCAGCGCCTGAAGGCTCATGAGCGAGACCAGCTTGCCGATCCCGGGCTCGATCTCGAGGAATTGCCCGTCCTCGGCCTGGAGCTGCACGGTGCCGGAGAGCGTGGGGTAGTCGATCGCCACGGGGTCGCCGGCCCAGCCGATGGAGGCCTGCATCTTGGCCGTCGTGCCGCGGACGAGCCCCGCGTAGCCCAGGCGCTCGAGGAGCTTGCCGCCGTCGCTCGACTCGAGGTTGAGCTGGAGCGAGGTCTGCGGCACGCCGCTCTTGCCCTCCGCCGGACGCCACAACCCGCGTCCGCTCACCGAGGCTTCGGTATTGATGAGCGCGAGCTTCTCGATGCGCCAGCCGGACTCCGCCCGGTTCGCGAGCACTTCGATCCGCCCGAGCTGCTTGTCGCGCATGGTGAAGCGCTCGGCAACGAGGTCGACCGCGGGAAGCTCCTTGGCGTGGCTCGGCTCGTCGTCGGGGTTCGCGCCGGGATAGCTGTCGGGGATGCGGAAATGCGTGAGCCGCGCGACGAGCGCCCCGCCCTTCTCGCCGCGGTAGGACACTTCGCCCGCCATTTCCTCGGCGTCGATCGTCGCCGACCATCCGGAGCCGTCGGATCCGGCGCGAAGCACGACGGCGTGCAGGCGCTTGCCGAAGGCGTCCAGCGTGCCGATCTTCACATCGTAGGAAACCGGGCCGTCGGCCACGCCTTGCGCTTGTGCCGCCGCCGTCGCGGCAGCTTGCGCCGGCGGCGGGGCGCTGCGCGAAGCCTCCGTGCCCTTCGGCGCCTCGGCCGCCAGGACCGCGAGCCAGCGATCGAGGTCCAGCGCGCCGAGCGATCCGTAGATGAGCAGCCCGGGCCGCTCGGGAAGCCGCGCCGGCTGGTCCGCGACCGGCGAGAGCCAGAGCGCTGCACGCTGAACCGTCATCACCTCGCCCTGGCGCCGGCGAAGGAGCTCCGCCGAAGCGATGCGCGCCACGCTGACCGCGACGCGGTCGCGCGCGCCGCCCTCGGCGGGAAAGACGTCGACGCGAATCGGGAGCGCGTCGGCAGCACTCTTGGAGAAGGGCGCCGGCAGCGCGCTCGTCACGCCGCGCAGGCTCGACTCGAAGGACACGCGCGTGCGGCCGTCGCGCACCGTGACGCCGGCGCTATAGGGCGCCGCGCCGGCGAGATAGCGGCGCAGCGGATGGTCGAGCAGCGCCTGCGCGCCCGCGATCGTCGCGTCTCCCCTCGCCTGCACGTCGACGCCTGCGCCGGGACGGCTGCCACCGCTGATGACGACCGGGCCGCCGAGGAAGCGGCCCTTCACGTCGCGGAAGGTCAGCGTCGATTGCGTGAAGGAAATGCGGCCGGTCGCGCGCTCGATGGGCGGCAGGCCGCCATGCGCGACGACGGTGTTCGACACGAGCTCGTACTCGCCGTCGATCTTCGTCGCCTGCGGATCCGCAAGCGGCACCTCGAGCGCGAGCCGGAGCTTCCCGCGTCCCTCCGCCCGCACGGTGTCCGTGAACCCGCCGATCATCGTGTGCACCGGCGAGTTGTCGACGAAGGCGAGGAATTCCGCGGTCGGCCCCTCGGCCTGGCCGGCGACGGTGAGGACGGCGGGCCGCGCCGCGAGATCGGCGATGCCCACGCGCACGTTGGCGAGCCGCGCGCCGAGCACGCTCGCGCTGCGGCCCACGATCTCCATCTTCTGGCGCTCGAAGAGAATCTCGGCGTCCACGTCGTAGATGCGCGGCCAGCCCGGCACGTATTCGAGCACGCCCTTCTCCACCTTCGCGCTCACGCGGAAGTCGCCCTTCGCGGGATCGGCAAACGGGAAATCGCGCAAGTTCCCCTGCATGCGCAGGCGCACGTCGCTTGCCCGGCCGCCCACGATCGCGCGGGCGATGTAGTCGTGCACGCTTGCGCCCATCACCTCCGCGAGGGGCAGGTAGCGCACGAGCTGCTCGCCGTCGGCGCGCTTGAGCGTTGCTTCGAGGTCGATGTTGCCCGAGCCTTCGCCGGTCCACGAGTAGGAGCCGGATGCCTTGCCTTCAAGGTGCTCGTTCGCGAACGCCAGCGAGGCCAGGCGCACGTTGAGCGTCCCGGGCGCGGCCGAAGGACGCTCGAACTGGATGTCGCCGGAGAGCGCCTGCAGGCGCACGTGCGGCTCGGTGAGCACGCGCGGCACGTCGATCTCCGCGCGCTGCGAGTCGAGATGCACGCTGCCATGGCGCTCGTCCGCGTCCACGCTGCCCGAGAGCCCCGCGAATCCGGGGACCTGGCGCCAGGGCCGCATGGCCAGGTCGGCGAAGCGTCCCTGTCCGTGGAGCGTCGCGGGCTCGGCGAAGCGCCCGGTCCACTCGAGCCGGGCGTCGGTCACACGGCCGCGGGGCGCGATGTCGGCGATGAGCTTCCTCGCTTCTTCGGGCAGGGGAAGCGTCCCCGCGAGGCGCGCGAGCGGCTCGAGCTCGACGTCCCTGGAAGCGATCAATCCGCGCTCGGGCGCGGGCGCGGAGCTTCCCGAAGCGGCGCTCGCCGGTCGCCAGGAGAAATCAAAGTCCGTCGGCTCGATACCGGATCCGCGCGCAGAGACGAGCGCAAGGTGCCGGCCGGAGAGGTCGTACCCGCCCTCGCGCAGCGCGCCCTGCAGGCGGCCGCTCACGCCAGCGAGCTCGATGGGCGGGAGCTCGCTCCCGAGCTGCGCCACGACGCCGGAGAGCGCGACATCCGCGGTGGCGCGCGCGAGCGCGCCGTTCTCGAGCGTGGCCCACAGGCGCAGCGCTCCTTCGCCCTTGCGCACGTCGAGCGGATAGTCGATCCACGGCCGCCAGCCGGCGAGGCTCGTGTAGCCCACCTCCATGAAGGCGCGGCCGCTCCAGGCCTCGAGCCGCGCGAGCGAGCGGCCGGCCGATTCGACGCGCAGCTCGAGCGTCGAGCCGAGCTCCTGCGGCGTGCGCGCGGAGAGCCCGAGGTAGTGCGCGTCGCCGGAGTTCCTCAGGCGCAGGTTCACGCTGCTCAGGAGAAGCGGCGGCGCGCCGCGCTTCTCGTCGCGCCATTCGATCTCCGCGTCGCTCACCACGATGTCGTCCTGGCCGAGGATCCAGTCGCTCATGCGCCCGTCGGCGCGGCCGCCCCCGATGCGCAGGCCCGCGACGTAGAGCACGCCCTCGGGGTCCCGGCGAACGCTCAGCCGCGGGCCTTCGATCGCGAGCGAATGCAGCCGCAGCTCGCCGTAGAGGAGCGAGCGCCACGCGAGCACGTTGTCCACCGACGGGAGCACGAGCGCCTCGCGCCCCTGCTCGTCGTAGACGCGCACCTCGAAGAGCCGGATCTCCGGGCGCAGGCCCCGCCAGCCGGCCTCGAGGCTCGCGATGCGCACCGGCAGCCCGATGCGCCGGCTCACCGCGTCGACGATGTCCTGCCGGTACGACTCGATGTGCGGAAGGATCCAGTAGCGCAGCGGCAGCACCACCGCGGCGACGAGGAACACCACGGCGCACGCGGCGATTTCCATCGCGCGCCGGGCCCGCTTCATGTTGGAATTGGCTTTGCGCAAAAGCTGCAGGACGCTCTGCCCCCGAGGCAAGCGTGAATTCTACCGAGAGATGGACGAGCCGCTTCCCGGAATCGAGCTTTCCCGCTACGCGATGCGCGTGCTCGGCGCACAACCGCGCTGGCGCGACGAGCTCGCCGATCCCGCGCCCTTCGCCGCCGAGGCGATGCGCGAGGCCTTGCGGGAGCCTTTCGCCGACGACGCGGCACTCCAGGCGCGCCTGCGCGAGCTGAGGAACCGCGTGCTGCTGCGCGTGCTCGCGCGCGACCTGTCGGGCCGCGCCGACCTCGCGGAGGTGTGCGGCACGATGAGCGAGCTCGCGGCGCTCGCGCTTCGCGCTTCGCTCGCGCACCTGCGCTGCGAGGCGCTCGCGGTCGTCGGCATGGGCAAGCTCGGCGGCGGAGAGCTCAACGTTTCGTCGGACATCGACCTCGTCTTCGTCCATCCAGGCACGGTCGAGGACGACGCGCGCTACGAGGCCGCGGCGCGGCGGCTCATCCGCCTCCTCTCCGAAGTCACGGCCGAGGGCTTCGTGTTCCGCGTCGACATGCGCCTGCGGCCCTACGGAAGCGCCGGGCCGCTCGCGTGCAGCGTCGAGTTCCTCGAGAACTACCTCGTCGCGCAGGGCCGCGAGTGGGAGCGCTACGCGTGGCTCAAGGCGCGCGTGCTCACCGGCGACCCGGCGCTCGGCGCGCAGATCGAGCGCACGGTGCGCCCGTTCGTCTTCCGCAAATACCTCGACTACGGGACGCTCGCAGCCATGCGCGGCCTGCACGCCGAGGTTCGGCGCGAGGTCGCGCGCCGCGACCTCGCCGAGGACGTGAAGCTCGGGCCGGGCGGTATCCGCGAGATCGAATTTGTCGTCCAGGCGCTGCAGCTCATCCGCGCGGGCCGCGACCCCGCGCTCGCGGTGCGGCCGACGCTCCAGGCGCTGGAGGCGCTCGCGGCAAGAAGCGTGCTGCCTCGCGGGACGGCCGATTCGCTCGCCAAAGCCTATGAGTACCTGCGGCGGCTCGAGCACCGGCTGCAGTACCTGGACGACGCGCAGCGCCACCGCCTGCCAGGGGACGCCGAGGATCGGCGGCGCATCGCCGCGATGATGGGCGTGCCCTCGTGGGATGCGCTTGCCGCGGACCTGCAGGACGTACGAGCGAAGGTGACCGCGGCATTCGAGGACCTCTTCGCCGAGAAGCAGCCGGCCGCGGCGCCGTGGCCCGAAGACGATCGCGCGCAAGCGTTCCGCGCGAGCCAGCGCTATGCGGCGCTCCCAGCGGAGTCGAAGCGAAGGCTCGACGCGCTCGTTCCGGCACTCCATCGCGCAGCGCACGCGGCGCCCCGTCCTGCAGAGGCCTTCGCGCGCGGGCTCGACCTCGTCGAGGCGATCGCGAGCCGCGCGGCGTATCTCGCGCTCCTCGCGGAGCGCCCGGAGGCGCTCGAGCGCGTCACGCGCATCGTCTCGGCCTCGAGCTGGGCGGCGCAGTTCATCGCCCGCCATCCGCTGCTCCTGGACGAGCTCCTCGACGACCGGCTCCTTTACGCCGCCTTCGACCTCGCCGGATTCGCCGCTGAAGTGGACGCGCAGCTCCGCGCCGCCGAAGGCGACACCGAGCGGCGCATGAACGCGCTGCGCGAGGCTCACCAGGCCCAGGTATTCCGCCTGCTCGCGCAGGACCTCGCCGGGCTTCTCACCGTCGAGCGGCTCGCGGACCACCTCTCGGCGATCGCGGACCTCGTGCTCGAGCGCACGCTCGCCGAGGCGTGGAAGGACCTGCCGCGTAAGCACCGGCAGGCGCCGCCGGCGTTCGCGGTGATCGCCTACGGGAAGCTCGGCGGCAAGGAGCTCGGCTACGCCTCGGACCTCGACCTCATCTTCCTCTACGAGGACGATGCCGAGGCGGCCGGCGAAACCTATGCGCGCCTCGCGCAGCGCTTCATCGCATGGCTGACGAGCCGCACCTCGGCGGGCATCCTCTTCGAGACGGACCTTGAGCTGCGGCCGAGCGGCGCTTCCGGGCTCCTCGTCTCGTCGCTCGCGGCGTTCGAGCGCTACCAGGAGCGCGACGCCTGGGTATGGGAGCACCAGGCGCTCACGCGCGCGCGCTTTGCCGCCGGGGATCGCTCCATCGGCGAGCGCTTCGAGGCGGTCCGCGAGCGCATCCTCAAGAAGGAAAGGGACCCGGCCGCGCTCGCGCGCGAGATCGCCGCGATGCGCGAAAAGATGCACGCCGCCCACCCGAACCGCTCGCAGCTCTTCGACCTGAAGCACGATCGCGGCGGCATGATCGACATCGAGTTCGCCGTGCAGTGCCTCGTGCTCGGCCACGCTGCGCGCTTTCCCGACCTCACGCGCAACCTCGGCAATATCGCGCTCCTTGGGATTGCCGCCGGTCACGGCCTCCTCGACCCGTCGCTCGCCGAGCGCTCGCGCGAAGCCTACCGCGAATACCGGCGCCGCCAGCACGCCCTGCGGCTCGAGGGCGCGCAGTACGCGCGCGTGCCGGCGATCGAAGTGTCGATGCACATCGACGCAGTGCGCACGCTGTGGGCCGCGGTGCTCGGCGCGGCGGCGGGCGACCAGCGCTGACTCAGCTCACGGCAAGCGCCGCAGCCGCGGCAAACATGAGCGCCGTTGTCGTCCATCCCGCCACGTTCGTAAGGCGCCCGTTCACGTGGCGGCCCATCGCGTCGGGGTTGTTCGCGACGAGCATGATCAGCACGAGGAGCGGCGGCGCGAGGAGCCC
>JAFAGU010000145.1 GCA_019237595.1 Betaproteobacteria bacterium
CACCGAGCCGAGGTAGCTCACGTAGGTGAAGGATTTCACCGGGTCGTAGCGCGGCTCGTCCTGCATCGCGGGGGAGATGCTGATCGGCGCGCTGTTCGCGAGCAGCAGCGTGTAGCCGTCGGGTGCTGCGCGCGCCGCCTCGAGCGCGCCGATGGTCCCGCCGGCGCCGGGCCGGTTGTCGATGAGCACGCTCTGGCCGAGCTCCGCCTGCAGCGGCACCGCGACGAGGCGCGCCACGATGTCGGAGGAGCCGCCCGGGGCGAAGGTCACGAGCATGCGGACGGGCTTCGTCGGCCAGGCCTGGCCGAGCGCGAGCGGGCTCGCGAGCAAGAGCAGCAACAGCGCTGAGCGCATTTTGGTCTCCCTGGTGTCTTCGTTCAGCTTCCGCGGTAGGTGGAATAGCCCCATGGCGCGACCAGCAGGGGCACGTGGTAGTGCTCGTCCGGGTCGGCGATGCGGAAGCGCACTGGCACGACGTCGTAGAAGCTCTTGCCCTCGAAATACGCACCGACGTGGAAGAGCAGCCGGTATTCGCCGCTCGCGAGCTTCGAGCCTTCCAGCAGCGCACCTTCCGAGCGGCCGTCGGCATTGGTGGTGAAGGCCTTGAGGAGCTTCCAGTGTCCCGACTCGAGGATGGAGAGCTCGCACTTCATGCCGCCGGCAGGCCTGCCGCGCGAGGTATCCAGGACGTGCGTCGAAAGCTTTCCCATCATGGCCTCCCGATGAGCTTCTCCAGCCGAGCGTGCGCGATATGGCCGACCTGCTCGAGGGCGGACGCGAGCTCGGTTCCCGCGTCGTTCTGCAGGCGAGCGTCGAATGCAGCGATGACCGAGTCGCGCGAGGCGTGCAGCTTCAGGGCGACGATGCACGGGAAGCCGAACTTCTCGCGATAGCGCCGGTTCAGCTCCCGCATGCGCTCGAGCTCTGCGCGCGAAAGACGATCGAAGCCCAGGCGCGACTGCTCGGAGGTGGAATGCGCCGTAAGCGCGCCTTCCACCGCTTCGCGCCCCGCGAGCTCGGGGTGCGCGCGAACGAGCGCGAGCTGCTTCTCCTGCCCTGCATCGCGCACCGCAGCCATCATCGCCTCGTGCAGCGAATCGAGGCTCGCGAACGGCCTGCGCGCGAACGCCTCTTCCGCCACCCACGCAGAGTGCTCGAAGATTTCGCCCAGCGTCGCGACGAATTGCGCGCGCTCGAGGCGGTTCAGCTCGGCCAGGGTCATCTCGATGCCTTGGTATAGACTCGAACCATGCCTCCCTCCGCGGATTATCCTCGCGACCTCGCGGGATACGGCGAGTCGCCGCCGCGCGTGCGCTGGCCGGGCGGCGCCCGGATCGCCCTGCAGTTCGTCCTCAATTATGAGGAAGGCGGCGAGAGCGCGGTCCTGCACGGCGATCCTGCCTCGGAAGCGTTTCTTTCCGAGATCGTAGCCGCGCAGCCCATTCCCGGCGCGCGGCACATGTCCATGGAGTCGCTTTACGAATACGGCTCCCGCGCGGGCGTCTGGCGCGTCCTCGCGCTTTTTCGCAAGCACGGCGTGCCGCTTACGGTGTACGGGGTGGCGATGGCCATGGAGCGCCACCCGGCGGTGGTGGAAGCGTTCCTGCGCGATGGGCACGAGATCGCGAGCCACGGCTGGCGCTGGATCAACTACCAGCAAGTGCCGATCGAAGAGGAGCGCGAGCACATGCGCCGCGCGATCGAGATCCACAAGCGGCTCACCGGCGAGCGGCCTCTCGGGTGGTACACCGGCCGCACGAGCCCGAACACGCGCCGGCTCGTCGTGGAGAACGGCGGCTTCGTCTACGACGCCGACGACTACAACGACGACCTGCCCTGGTACGACTCGCGCTACGGCAAGCCGCAGCTCGTCGTGCCCTACACGCTCGACACGAACGACATGCGCTTCGTCCAGGCGCAGGGCTTCCATTCGGGCGACCAGTTCTTCACGTACCTCAAGGACAGTTTCGACGTCCTCTATGAAGAGGGGCGCAGGGCGCCGCGCATGATGTCGGTCGGCTTGCACTGCCGGCTCATCGGCCGGCCGGGCCGCCTGGCGTCGCTCGAGCGCTTCCTCGCCTACGTGGCGAAAAAGCCCAGGGTCTGGATGGCGCGCAGGATCGAGATCGCGCGCCACTGGCTCGAGCATCATCCGTACTCCGCCCGCTGAGGCGCCGAGCGGCTCGCGGCGCGCGCTTCGAGCGCCTGCTGGAGCTGCGCGGCGACGGAAATCGCGATTGCGCCGGGCAGCTTGCTCTCGATGCCGTCGATGCCGATCGGCGATACCAGCCGCGCAATTCTCTCCGTCGCGAAGCCCTGAGCAGCCAGGCGCTGGCGGAAGCGCCGTGCCTTCGTCTCGGAGCCGATGAGCCCGGCCCAGGAGAAATCGTCCCGGCGCAGGATCGCCTTGACGATCGCGTAGTCGAGATCGTGGCTGTGGGTCATCACGAGGAAGAACGCGTCGGCCGGCGCGCTCGCCACCTCGAGCTCCGGGGAATCGGCGTGCCGCGGCGTAACGTGCGGAGGAAGAGCGTCGCGAAAGGCGTCTTCCCTCGAGTCGATCCAGGTCGCGTCGAAGGAGAGATCCCGCAAGGAGCGCACGAGCGCCGAGCCCACGTGTCCGGCGCCGAAGAGCCAGAGCGGGGTCCGCATCGGGTTCAGCCTTTCCACGAGGTCGTTCGGCGCCTCGATCGACGATGGGTGCAGCGAGCGCTGCGGAGAGGCACCGGGCTCAAGCACGGTCACCAGGTGCGCCTCGCGATGGGAAGCGCGGAAGATCGAAGCCTCGCGAAGGAACGCCAGGTCGCGGCCGCCAAAGCGCTCGAACCAGAGCGCGACCGCGCCGCCGCAGCACTGGCCGAGCGTGGCGCCGAGCGGAAAGCGATCCAGGCGGGTCGCCACTCCGGAAGAAGAGAGCATGGCGCGCGCGATCCCGGTGGCGCGCAGCTCGAGGTGGCCGCCGCCGATCGTTCCCTCGACGCTTTCACGCGAGACGAGCATGCAGGCGCCGGCCTCGCGCGGCGCGGAGCCGCGCGTCGCGGCGACGACCACACGGACCGCTTCGCCTCCCGCCTCCACGTGGCCCTCCAGGGACGCGAGCCAGTCGCTCATCGCCCGCCTTTCGCGCGAAGCGCATGCAGGACCGCCTC
>JAFAGU010000333.1 GCA_019237595.1 Betaproteobacteria bacterium
GAGCGCCTTCTTCCAGGCGCGCTTCTCGTCGGCCGAAAGCGTGATGATCTCGGTCCTGCCGGTCGCCTTCACCTTGGCGAGCGAATCGTCGTTCTCCTGCTTGGCGATGTCGTTGGCGTACTTCGTCGCCTCCTTCATCGCCTCCTCGAGCGTGCGGCGGATGTCCGCGGGCAGGCCGTCCCAGAACTTCTTGTTGACGATCACCGCGTACTCGACCACGCCGTGGTTCGACACGGTCACGAACTTCTGCACCTCGTTCATCTTCTGCGTGTATAGGTTCGAGGGCGGGTTCTCGGTGCCGTCCACGACGCCCGTCTGGAGGGCCTGGTAGACCTCGGAGAAGGCCATCACCTGAGGCGTCGCGCCGAGCGCGCGCATCTGCGCGTCGAGGACCTTGGAGGACTGGATGCGCATCTTCAGGCCGCGGAAGTCCGCCGGCGTGCGCAGCGGCTTGTTCGCGCTCATCACCTTGAAGCCGTTGTCCCAGTAGGCGAGGCCGATGATGCCCTTCGACTCGAGCTTCCTGAAGAGGTCCTGGCCGACCTTGCCGCCGGTCACGGCATGGAGGTCGTCGTAGCCGTCGAAGATGTAGGGCAGGTCGAACACCTCGAACTCGCGCACGCCGAGCGGGCCGAACTTCGATACCGACGGCGCGAGCATCTGGACGTTGCCGAGCTGGAGCATCTGCATCTCCTCGCCGTCCTTGAAGAGCTGGCTGTTCGGGTAGACGTCGACCTTCACCCGGCCCTTGGTACGGCTCTCGGCGAGCTCCTTGAACTTGATCGCGCCCTTGCCCTTGGGCGTGTTCTCGGCGACGACGTGGCTGAACTTGATGACGATCGGCTGCTGGGCGATCGCGCTCGCGGCGGCGAGCGCGAGGCCGGCGGCAAGCGCCGTGGCGAATAGCTTATTCATGAATATCCTCCTCCTTTAGGAGGCCTCAAGGCTACCCTATGCGGGCGAAGCGCGCGTTTGACCTGCGTCAAGGCGGGACGCGCCCGCCGGCTCACACGGCAAGGACGAGGACGATCGCGGCAACCGTGCCGGCGGCGGCGAAACCATGGAACGCCGCCTTGAGGCCCCTTCCGACGTGGATGCCGAAGTCGTGCAGGCAGTGGTACATGCGGTGGCAACCGTGGAAAAGGAAGAGCGAGATCACGGCCACGATCGCCAGCTTGCCGGCGCCGCTTTGCGCAAACGCCAGCACGCGCTCGTAGCGCATCGTCTCGCGGTCGAGCCACCCCAGCGGCACGGCGAGCCCCGTGATGAAAATCAGCATCGGGCCGACGAGCGCGGAGAGCATGCCGCCCGCGCCGAAGAGCGCCCAGAAGATCGGCTTGTTGGAACGCTTCACGGCACGCTCCAGAGCCCAAACCACCACACCGCCACGAGGAGCGCGGCCGAGCACGCTGCGGAGGCGGCCACGCCGCCCGCGACGATCGCGGCGGCCGGGAGACGCGTGTCGGGCAGCGTCTTCGGCATCACCTTGAACCACGTCCACGCGTGATAGAGCACCACGGGGAGCGCGAGCGCGTGGAAGGCGAGCGAGCCCGGCGTGCCGAGGCTCTCCAGCCAGTCCTCGAAGGGCCCTTCGCCCTGGGCGAGGCGCCGCAGGCCCCACAGGAGGATCAGCGCGTACGCGGTGATGAAGACGCAGCTCGCCTCGCGGAGCATGTACCAGAGGTAATAGGGATGGCGCTTCCACCAGCCCGCCATCGACCTCTCGTAGGTTTTCAGGATTTCTCCTTTGCCCGCGGGAAGAGGAAGTGCTTGAAGTAGTCGAGCGTCGAATTCACTTTGTTCTGGTTGACGGCGCGCGCGGGGTCGACGTCCTTCGGGCAGACCTCCGAGCAGTAGCCGACGAGCGTGCAGCCCCACACGCCGTCCTCCTGGTTCACGACCGGCATGCGCTGCGCCCGCCCAGCGTCGCGCGAATCGGCGTTGTAGCGGTGAAGGAGCGTGAGGGCGGCGGGGCCGGTGAACGCGGGATTGAGGCCGTATTGCGGGCAAGCCGCGTAGCAAAGGAGGTAGTTGATGCACTTCGAGTACCGGTAGTACGCCTGCATCTCTTCGGGCGCCTGCAGGTTCGTGTTCTCTCCGGCCGGAGGCGCCTTCTGAACGAGATAAGGCTTCACCGATTCCAGCTTCGCGAGGAAGTCGGACTGGTCGATTGCGAGGTCGCGCACGATCGGGAAGTGCTCAAGCGGCTCGACGCGCACCGTTCCGGGCCAGAACTCGCGCAGGAACGTCTCGCACCCTAGGCGGGGCACGCCGTTCACCATCTGCCCGCAGCTGCCGCAGATCGCCATGCGGCAGGACCAGCGGAACGTGAGGCTGCCGTCCAGGTGGTCCTTGATGTACTGGAGTCCCTGCAGCACGGACATGTCGTCCGTGAAGGGGACCTCGTAGGCCTGGAGCCGCGGCTCCGCGTCCGTTTCCGGGTGATAGCGCAGGCATTCGATGCGGATGGTCCGCGTCACGTCAGCACCGCCTTCTTTCCCTCGCCGCCATAGTGCCGCTCGCGCGGCGCGGACTTCGTGATGGTCACGGGGCGGAAGTCGATTCGCGGCGCGCCCTCGCCCGCGTGCCGGGCGAGCGTGTGGCGCAGGAAGCCCGCATCGTCGCGAGGCTCGAAATCGAGGCGCCGATGCGCGCCGCGCGATTCACGGCGCTCGAGCGCGCCGTGCGCCATGGCCTGGGCCACCTCGAGCATGAAGCCGAGCTCGATCGCGCCCAGCCATTCCGTGTTGAAGGCGCGGCTGCGGTCGTCTAGGCGCACGCCCGCCCGATGGCGCTCGCGCAGGCTCGCAAGCTTCGCGCACGCGGCGCGCAGCCCCGCGTCGTCGCGGTAGATGCCGACGCCGTCCTCCATCGCGTCGCGCATCTCGTCGCGCAGCGTGGCGAGCTTTTCGCCCCGGTCGTTGGAAAGCATCTCGAGGACGCGGCGTTCCGCGCTTTGCAGGTGCGCGCCGGAGATTCCTTTCCGCGAGGCGGAGCCCGCATGCTCGGCCGCCGATTCGCCGGCGACGCGCCCGAACACGACGATCTCCACGAGCGAATTCGAGCCCAGCCGGTTCGCGCCGTGGATGCCGACGCTCGCGCACTCGCCGGCCGCATAGAGTCCTGAGAGGCCGGCCTTGCAGTCCACGTTCGTCGCGACGCCGCCCATCGTGTAATGCACGGCGGGACAGACGGGAATCGGCTCCTTCACCGCATCGACGCCGGCGAAGGTCTTCGCCGCCTCCGTGATGAGCGGAAGCCGCTCGTGGATCTTCTTCGCGCCGAGGTGCCTCAGGTCGAGGTGCACGGCGGGGCCGCCGGGCGTGTCGAGCGTGCGGCCCTTGCGCCTCTCGTGCCAGAACGCCTGGGAGAGCCGGTCGCGCGGACCGAGCTCCATCGCCTTCGCGCGCGGCCACGGATCGACCGGCCCGAGGCCGTAGTCCTGGAGGTAGCGATAGCCGTCCTTGTTGACGAGGATCGCGCCCTCGCCCCGGCACGCTTCGGTCATGAGGATTCCCGTGCCGGGCAGGCAGGTAGGGTGCCACTGCACGAACTCCATGTCGCGAAGCGCCGCGCCGGCGCGGAAGGCGAGCCCCATGCCGTCGCCCGTGACCGTGCCCGCGTTCGTGTTCTGGCGGAAGACGCGCCCGGCGCCGCCGGTCGCGAGCACGATGCTCGGCGCCTGGAGGAGCACGAGCTCGCCGGTCGCGATGCAGATGCAGAGCACGCCCCGCACCGCGCCGTCCTCTGCGAGCAGCTCGGTGCAGAAATACTCGTCGAAGCGGCGGATCGAGGGATATTTGAGGGAAGTCTGGAAGAGCGTGTGCAGCATGTGGAAGCCGCTGCGATCGGCCGCGAACCAGGTGCGCTGCACGGACATGCCGCCGAAGAAGCGCGTGTTGACGTGCCCGTCGGCCTGGCGGCTCCACGGGCAGCCCCAGCGCTCGAGCTGCTCGAGCTCGCCGGTGCAGCGCCGCACGAAGAAGTCCACGACATCCTGGTCGCAAAGCCAGTCGCCGCCCGAGACGGTATCGTTGAAGTGCGCGTCGAAGCTGTCCTCGCGCCGCGTGACGCCGGCCGCGCCGCCCTCGGCGGCCACGGTGTGGCTGCGCATGGGAAGCACTTTCGAGACGAGCGCGATTCGCATTTGCGGCGCGCGCTCCGCGGCGGCGATGGCCGCGCGCAGGCCCGCGCCCCCGGCGCCGACGACGATGACGTCGGTCTCGACGGTCTGCACTAGTCCTTCGTGATGGTGAGGACCTGGTAGAGCTCGCCGAAGAGCGTGCGCTTGGCATGCACCCGGATGCGCTCCTCGGGAAGCCAGTCGCTCACTTCATGGCGCCAGAGGTCCATCGCGTAAGGCTCGAGCGTCCGCAGGATCGCCACCATCGGCCAGTACAGCGGGTTGGCGTTCGAAGGCCGGTGGTAGTCGACGATCACGAGCCGGCCGCCGGGCTTGAGGACGCGCAGCGCCTCCGACAGCGTGCGCCGGCGCACTGCCTCGGGCTGTTCGTGCAGGAGGAAGAAGAGGAGCGCCTGGTCGTAGCTCGCGTCGGCGAAATGCAGCCGCGAGCTGTCGCCCTGGTGAAGGCCCACGCGGGCGGCGGGCGGGAGCTTGCGCGCGAGGTTTTCGAGCTGCACCGGAAGGACGTCCACGACGTCGAGCGCCTCGGCACGACTGCGGATCTTGTCGGTGAGGTTGCCGTACACGCAGGCGATCTGCAGCGTGCGTCCGGGCATCTCGCCCAGCGCGCGGACCGCGGCATCGCGCAGGCGCCCGAAGTTTCCCCACAGGATGAGGTTCACGAGCCACTGGCGCTCGAAGAAGCGCACGGCGCGCGGATGGACGTAGGCCCACCAGTACGT
>JAFAGU010000335.1 GCA_019237595.1 Betaproteobacteria bacterium
CGCCGACCCGGCGTGGCGCGAGAGCTTCGGCTACCGGGCGCTCTCCCAAGGCTATCTCGCCTGGGCACAGGCGCTGAACCGCTTCGTCGACGAGGCGCGCCTGGATGGACGCGATACGGAGCGTGCGCGTTTCGTCGTGTCGCTCCTCGTCGACGCCCTGGCGCCGACCAATGCGCTCGCCGGAAATCCGGCGGCCATCAAGCGCCTGCTGGAAAGCGGCGGCGCGAGCGCCCTGCGCGGGCTCGAGAACTTCGTCGCCGACGTGGCCAAGAACGGCGGCCTCCCGACGCAGGTCGACGCGACGAAGTTCGCCGTCGGCCGAAACCTCGCGACGACCGAGGGCGCGGTGGTCTACCGCTCGCCGGTCATGGAGCTCATCCAATACCGGCCGAAGACGGCGCAGGTGCAGGCGCGCCCGCTCCTCATCGCCCCGCCGCAGATCAACAAGTTCTACGTCTTCGACCTCGCCCCCGACAAGAGCATCGTGCAGCTCGCGCTCGGCGCGGGCCTCCAGCCCTTCGCCGTGAGCTGGAAGAATCCCACTTCGGCGGAGCGGGACTTCGGGCTCGACACGTACGTGGCGGCACTCGAGGAAGCGGTCGACGTCGTTCGCGAGATCACCGGCGCGGACTCCGTGAACCTCTGGGGCGCCTGCTCGGGCGGCATCACTACCTCGGCCTTCCTCGCGAAGCTCGCCGAGCGCGGTGCGAGCAAGGTCCACAGCGCGACGATCGCAGTGTGCGTGCTGGACATGGAATTTACGCGGCAGAGCACGGCGGGCGCGTTCATCACGCCGGAGACCATCCTTGCTGCCAAGACCGCCTCGCACGCCACGGGTGTCCTCGAGGGCCAGGAGCTCGCCCGAATGTTTGCCTGGATGCGGCCCAACGACCTCGTGTGGAGCTACTGGGTGAACAACTACCTCATGGGCAATCCGCCGCCGGCGTTCGACATCCTCTACTGGAACAGCGACTCGACTCGCCTTCCGGCGCGGCTGCATGCGGATTTCCTCGATCTCATCGAAAGCAATCCATTCGTGGACTCCATGAAGCCGGTCGATGTCGACGCCTACGTGATCGGCGGCCTGACCGACCACATCACGCCCTGGCAGGGCTGCTACCGCACCGCCCGCCTGTACGGCGAGCGAAGCACCTTCGTCCTCTCGAACAGCGGCCACATCCAGAGCCTGCTCAATCCTCCGGGCAACCCCAAGGCGTGGTTCCGCGCCGCCGCGGCGAGCGAAGCGGACGCCGACGCCTGGCTCGCGCGGGCGCCGAAGCACGAGGGAAGCTGGTGGCCTCATTGGGTGGGGTGGATCAAGGCGCGTTCGGGGGACATGGTGTCCGGGCCCGCGCAGCTTGGCAGCGCGAAATTTCCAGCGCTTTGCGACGCACCCGGCAAGTACGTCCTCGAGAAATGATGCAGATCTCGATGCAGTCGGTGGGCGAGCGCATCGTGCGCGTCGGCGTGCGGCCCGGCGATGCGGACCGCCCGCCGCTCCTCCTCTTCAACGGCATCGGCGCCAACATCGAGCTCGTCCAGCCCTTCCTCGACGCGCTAGCGGGCCCGGAGGTCATCGTCTTCGACGTGCCCGGCGTCGGCGGCTCTCCGGTGCCCGCACTTCCGTATCGCCCCTGGACGATCGCGCGGCTCGCGGCGCGGCTCCTCGACAAGCTCGGCCACGAGCGCGTCGACGTGCTCGGCGTCTCCTGGGGCGGCGCGCTCGCGCAGCAATTCGCCTTCCAGCATTCGGGGCGCTGCCGCCGGCTCGTGCTCGCGGCCACCTCGCCGGGACACATCATGGTTCCGGCCAAGCCGAGCGTGCTCGCCAAGATGGCGAGCCCGCGCCGCTACAAGGACCCGGAATACATGTACCGCGTCGCAGGCGACCTCTACGGCGGCGCGCTGCGCGGCTCGCCCGCGCTTGCGCGCGAGCACCTGCGCCACGTGCGCTGGGCGAGCGACTATGGGTACTACCTCCAGCTCCTCGCGGCCTTCGGCTGGACGAGCCTGCCGTGGCTGCCGCTGCTCAGGCAGCGCACGCTCGTGCTCTACGGCGAGGACGACCCGCTCGTGCCTCCGGTCAATGCGAAGATCCTGGCGAGCCTGATCCCGGACGCCCGGCTCGTGCGCATCGACGACGGCCACCTCTTCCTCGTGACAAGCGCAGCGAAATCGGCGCAGATCGTGGGCGAATTCCTGAGCTAGCCGCGCATAATAGGAGGATGAGCGACCTCTCCTCCCTGAAGGTTCCTTCCCTGCGGGAGCGCGTCTCGGCCGAGGAGTGGCAGGCGCGCGTCGATCTCGCCGCCTGCTACCGGCTCGTCCACCACTACCGCATGGACGACCTCGTCTACAACCACATCTCGGCCCGCGTGCCGGGCGAGGAAGGCCACTTCCTCATTAACGCGTACGGCATGACCTACGACGAGATCACGGCCTCGACCCTCGTGAAGATCGACTTCGACGGCAATGTCGTGCTCGACTCGGGCACGGGCTACGGCATCAACCTCGCCGGGTTCGTGATCCACAGCGCGGTGCATCGCGGACGCGACGACGTCGCCTGCGTCATTCACACCCACACGCCCGCCGGCATGGCGGTGTCGGCGATGGAATGCGGCCTTCTCCCGCTCACGCAAAACGCGATGTTCTTCTCCGGCGTGGGCATGCACGCCTACGAAGGCCCCGCCGTGGACCTCGACGAGCAGAAGCGGCTCGTGCGCGACCTCGGCCATCACGACGCCATGATCCTGCGCAACCACGGCCTCCTCGCCGTCGGACGCACGATCCCCGAGGCCTTCGTCACGATGTACTGGCTGGAACGGGCCTGCCAAGCTCAGGTTCTTGCAGTTGGTTCCAACGAGAAACTGCGAGTTCCAGAGGCAAAAACAATTCAGATTACGAACGACCGGTACAAGCCAGGGCAGCGCCGCAAGATCGGCGAGCTCGAGTGGGCGGGACTGTTGAGGCTGCTGGAGCGGCGCTATCCCGGGTTCAGAGAGTAATCCCTCTTGTTGAACGGCAAGGCCGTCGTTGTCACGGGCGCTGGGGGCGGCATCGGGCGCGACTTCGCCCTAGCGATGGCGAAGGCCGGGGCGAGCGTGGTCGTCAACGACATCGGCGCTTCAGTCCACGGCGAAGGCAAAGACACCGGCCCGGCGCAGAAAGTCGTGGACGAGATCAAGGCGGCGGGTGGCAAGGCGGTTGCCAGCACCGACAGCGTGGCCGACCCGCAATCGGCCCAGAGAATCATCGATTGCTGCGTCGACTCCTTCGGCAAGATCGATGGCGTCGTCAACAACGCCGGGATCCTCCGCGACCGGTTCTTCTTCAACATGTCGATCGACGAGTGGAAGGCCGTCATCGACGTGCACCTGAACGGCTCGTTCTATGTCGCCCGGGCGGCGGCGCCGCACTTCAAGAACCAGAATTCCGGCGCGTACGTTCACATGACCTCCACCTCCGGCCTCGTGGGAAACCTCGGGCAGGCCAATTACTCCGCGGCGAAGCTAGGCATCGTCGGCCTCTCGAAGTCCATCGCGCTCGACATGGCCCGCTACAAGGTGCGCTCGAACTGCATCGCCCCCTTTGCCTGGAGCCGGATGATCGGCTCGATCCCGACGGAAACGGACGACCAGAAAGCGCGGGTGGAGAAACTGAAGTCGATGGAAACCGCCAAGATTGCTCCCCTCGCAGTTTTCCTTCTTTCAGATACCGATGTAACAGGTCAGCTCTTTGCGGTCAGGGCAAATGAAATATTCCTGATGTCGCAGAACCGGCCGCTGCGCTCGGTGCATCGCGCCGAAGGCTGGACGCCCGAGACGGTCGCCTCCCACGCCGTCCCGGCCCTGCGCGCGGGCTTCTACACGCTCGATCGCTCGCAAGACGTCTTCTCCTGGGACCCCGTGTGAAGACGGTCCTCCTCATGGATCCCATCGCGGCGGAAGGTGTTTCGATTCTCAAGGAAAAGTTTCAAGTAGTGGACAGCCCCGACAGCTCGCCCGCAACGGTCAGGCAGCTCGCGCGAGAAGCGGACGGCATCATCATCCGCAGCAAGCTGCCCGACGACATCTTCGACGCCGCCCCGCGCGTGAAGGCGGTCGCCATCCACGGCACCGGAACGGATCTCGTCCCGCTGGAGGCGGCGAGCCGGCGCGGCGTCATGGTGTCCAACCTGCCCGGAGTCAACGCGCAATCCGTG
>JAFAGU010000052.1 GCA_019237595.1 Betaproteobacteria bacterium
CCCCGGTGTAGCAGGAGCGGCGACCCCGCAGGCGGCGGCGCCTACCGGCCAGGGCGCAAGCTCGCTTCCCGGCGTAACCGACAGCAGCCGAATCCAGACCCAAACGCGCAACGACTTCTGGGACGAGCTCGAGAAGACGCTAAGGGCGATCGTGGGAGCCGAACCCGGGCGCAGCGTGGTAGTCAACGCGCAGGCGGGCGTAGTCGTGGTGCGCGCGCTGCCGAGCGAGCTTCGCGCCGTCGATACTTATCTGAGGGCGATTCGGGCTTCGGTCGAACGACAGGTCGTCCTCGAGGCGAAGATCATCGAGGTCACGCTCAACAGCCAGTACCAGACCGGCATCAATTGGGCAGCTTTCGCAGCCGGACAACGGCTATCCGCGGGCCCAGTTTCGCCTGGCACAGTCCTGCAGCGCCAAACGTCGCCGACCGGTGAAACACTGGTCACCGGGCCCGGCACAGCCGTCACGCGCGACCCGACCTCGTCGTCGCTTACGTTCGCCAATCCAGGGCTCGGAGCGGACGTCGGAAGCAACCTCATCAATTTCAACGTCCCCGGCGCGTCTCTTTTCGGGCTGGCATTCCAGACCCGGAACTTCGCGGCGCTGCTGAGCTTCCTCGAATCCCAGGGAGCGGTACAGGTACTGTCGAGCCCCCGCATCGCCACCATCAACAATCAGAAGGCGGTCCTGAAGGTCGGTACGGACCAGTTCTTCCTTACCAACATCAGCGGAAGCAACACGACGACCACCACCACGGCTGCCGGCACGGCGCTGCCCTCGTTTCCCACCATCACGCTGCGTCCCTTCTTCTCCGGTGTAGCGCTCGACATTACGCCGCAGATCAACGAGGAGTCGGAGATCATCCTGCACATCCACCCGTCCGTGAGCGACGTGCAGACAGACAATCGCCAAGTGGATCTCGGCGCGGCGTTCGGCGGGCAGATCTCGCTTCCCGTCGCGAAAAGCAACGTCAGCGAGACCGACAGCATCGTGCGTGTCGGCGACGGGAACATCGTCGCAATCGGCGGCCTGATGAAGGTCGACGTGGAGAACACGAAGTCGGGCCTCCCGGGCACGCAAAACGGGCCGCTCGAGCCGCTTTTCAACAGCACCAACCGCACCATCGTGAAGAAAGAGCTCGTGATCCTGATCAAGCCGACTGTCGTGCAAAGCGGCGAGGAGACGGCCGCCGAGACGCGGCAGGCGCGCGAGCGGATTCTCAACATGATGCAGCCGGCGAGCGCCGCGGAGAGGAGATAGCGTGCACTATCTCAAGTACTTCGGACTGCGGGAGCCGCCTTTCGGCATTACGCCGGACACGAGCTTTTTCTTCGCCAACCGGAGCATGCAGGAGGCGTTGAACACGCTCCTCGTGGCGGTGACGAACGGCGAAGGATTCATCAAGATCACCGGCGAGGTCGGCACGGGGAAGACGCTGCTTTGCCGCAAGTTCCTGGGGACGCTCGATTCCTCCGCCTGGGTTACCGGCTATGTTCCGAACCCGAACCTCGAGCCGCGGACGCTTCTTCTCGCGCTGAGCGAGGAGCTTGGGGTTCCGGTGAGCGCCGGCGCGGACCAGCACCAGCTCCTCAAGGGGATCGGGCGCAAGCTTCTCGAGCAGGCGCGCTCGCGCCGCCGTGTGGTCCTGTGCATGGACGAGAGCCAGGCGATGCCACTGGAAACGCTGGAGACGGTGCGCCTGCTCACGAACCTCGAGACGGAAAAGAGGAAGCTCCTGCAGGTCGTGCTATTCGGGCAGCCGGAGCTCGACCGGAAGCTCGCCTCGGCTTCCATCCGGCAGCTTCTGCAGAGGATCACGTTCCAATACGACCTGAAGGGGTTGGCGAAGGAGGAGATGGGCGCCTACATCGGCCACCGCCTGGCGGTCGCCGGCTATACGGGGCCGCATCTCATGAGCCCGGGCGCTATTGCGATGCTGCACGCGGCGAGCCGCGGCGTGCCGCGGCTCATCAATATCCTCACGCACAAGGCGCTGCTCCTCGTGTTCGGCGAAGGCGGCCGCGTCGTGGAACGCCGCCACGTGCGCGCGGCCACGAGCGATACGCCGGCGGCGACGCCGCTACGGCGCTGGTGGTGGCCGCGATTCCGGCTGACGCGCGCCGAGTAGCGCGGCCATGAGCGTCATCAACAAGGTCCTCCGCGACCTCGACCAGCGCAGCGCCATGGCGGGGCCCGACAGCGCCCCCACGCCTCAACAGGTGCGCGCCGTGGCGCCGGCGAAAGCGGGCCACGAATGGTTCTGGAGAATCTTCGCCGGCCTCATGGTGCTGGCGATCGCATGGGTCGCATGGGTGGCCTACCAGCTGCAGCCGCGCCATTCCGTTGCCACGGAGCTTGCTTTCCAGGCAGCCGAGCAGGCGAAGCGGAAGGAGTCAGGGCCCGCTTCGTCGGTTCCCACCTCCGTGGCTACGGAAGCGCCGAAGGCACCGAAGCCGCAGCCTGCCGCAACCGCTGCCGCCAAGCCGGAGCCGTCGCCGCCCAAACCAGCCGCGGTGCCGAGCGAGGTATTCAAGCTCGCATTGTCGATCGACACACCTATCGCCCCTCGCGGTGAACCCGCGCCGAAAGGGTCCGCCAAGCCGCCGGTGCCGCCTTCCCGCGAGCCGGCGACAGCGATCCCCGCGAAGCCCGCAGCCCCCATTGCGCTTGCGCCGGCGAGCTCCCTCGGCGCGCGGCTCGAGAAGAGAGACCAGGCGAAAAGCGCTTCGGAGCGCGCGGATGCGGACTATCGCCGAGGCGCCGCGTTCATGGCTCAGGGGCGCGTGAGCGAGGCGGAGGGCGCGTTCCACGCGGCGCTTGCCGCGGATGCGTCGCACGAGGCGGCGCGGCAGAGCCTCGTCTCGCTTTTTCTCGAGCAGCGGCGCTTCGCCGAGGCGGCCCGCTTGCTCCAGGACGGCCTGTCGCTCAACCCGGCAAACGTACGTTTCTCGGTCGTGCTCGCGCGTATCTACGCCGAGCGCGGGGACCATCCTTCCGCGCTCGATGTCCTCAACCGCGCCAAGTCAGGCGCCGGCGCCGACGCCGAGTTCAATTCGCTGCTGGGCGCCGTGCTCCAGCGCCTCGGGCGCCACGCCGAGGCGGCGGAGGCGTACCGCACGGCCGTGCAAAGCGTCCCCCACAACGGCATCTCGTGGCTCGGTCTCGGAATTTCGCTGGAAGCACTGTCGAGGCGGCCGGAAGCAGCGGAGGCGTTCCGCCGCGCGGTGGCGAGCGGCACGCTCACCGCTGACGTGAGGAACTACGCGGAGCAGAGGGCGCGAGCGCTGCAATAGCGCAGGCGGTGCCGGCGGGCGCTCAGTCCGGAGAGATCTTCTCCAGCCGATAGCCGTAGTTGTAGATCGGAACCACGCGGTAGCCGGAATCGGGCCGCAGGTCGAGCTTCTTGCGCACCTGGCTTACGTGAGTGTCGACCGTCCGCGTGGCAATGTCGCCTGTGCGCCCCCAGACGGTTTCCTGCAGGTGACCGCGCGACATCAGCCGGCCCATGTTGCGGAAGAGCGTGACGGTCAGCTCGAACTCCTTCGGCGTGAGCTCGATCTTGGCCCCGTTGCGGCTGATTTCGTTCCGCTGCGTGTCGATCTCGAAAGGCGGGAAGGAAAGGCGCTTCTGCTCTTCGCGAGGGTACGCGCGGCGCAGCAGCGCGTGCATGCGCGCCAGGAGCTCCTGGCGGCGGACCGGCTTCACCATGTAGTCGTCGGCGCCCTGCTCGAGCGCGAAGACGATGTCCTGCTCCGAGTCTCGCACGGTCACGAATAGCACCGGGACGCTCCTCGAGACGTTGGCACGGATCCACTTGAGGACTTCCGCGCCCGAAACGTCGGGCACCTGCCAATCGAGGACGAAGAGGTCGAAGCTCTCGCGCCCGGCCATCTTCATCGCCTCGCGACCGTCCTGGAACGAATGAACGTCGTGGCCGTCCTCCGCGATCCAGCGCTTGATGAGGGCGAGCTGGTCGGGATCGTCTTCGAGTATCGCGATGCGCACGAGGGGCCTCTTTCTTCTCCGGATCAATGATACTGCTATGGCAGAATCCACGCTCCGTGCAAGGGAATTCCATGCGCATCGCACTGCTCGGCGCCGGCACGATCTCCCGTCTCGTCCTTGAACGCATCGGCGCCGGCGAAGTGCCGGGCGTGGAACCCTGCGGGATTCTCGCGCGCGCGGGCTCGGCGAGGGCGGCGGCGCTCGCACGAGCGTTTTCCCTCCCGCTCGAAGAAAGCTTGCAGCGCCTGCTTGCTTCGAAGCCCGACGCCGTGCTGGAGGCGGCGTCGCACGAAGCCGTCCGCGAGCACGCCGTCCCGATACTCGAATCGGGCGTCTCGCTGATCGTGCTTTCGGCCGGTGCGCTTGCCGAAGACGCGC
>JAFAGU010000059.1 GCA_019237595.1 Betaproteobacteria bacterium
GGGACCGTCTTCCAGCCTTCGGCGCACTGCGTCACATAGGGGTAGTAGTTCTTCTGCGATTCGCAGAAGTACCAGTTGCCCGGCGCGCTGGCGGCCGGACCGGGCGCCGGTGCAGGGGCGGCCGGCGCGGGTGCCATAGCCTGCGAGGGATCCATCGGCGGCTGCGCCACCACGTAGCCGCCGGGCGCGGACGCGTAGTAAACGTCGTTGGCGTAGTAGTACGGCACGCCGCCCACGTAGACGGTGGTGTAAGAGGGTGGCAGCACGGGCACGACTACGCCGAGCGGCGGGCGAACCACGACGTAGCCCGGGCCGCCGACCTGGAACCACACGCCCGCGTGATAGAAAAAGCGCCCGCCGCGGAAGACGAGGCTCACGCTCCCGGGCGGCAAGGCTCCAACCGAGTAGCCGAGGGCCGGATAGTAGTGGTTGTGGTGGAAGCGATCGTCGAAGACCCAGTGCGGTGTGGCGAAGCGCTCGCGCTCGTGCTCGCGATGCTGCGCGAGCGCGGGCGAAGCGATCGCCGCCGCGGCGAGGGTTCCAATGAGAGCTTTCGCGAACGTCAGGTTTTTCATATCCGGCTCCGTTCGAATTTGCCGACAATCATAAGACAGCAAGCGAGCGCATCATGCATCACGAATTTGTATCGAACGGTAACCGGCGGGAGAGGCGATGAAGAAAAGGACGATGTTGTTCACGGTGCTCGCGGCGTTTGCCACGACGGCCGCCGCGCAGCTCGGCGGCGGATTTCCCGGAGGCGGCGGCGCTCGGCGCGGCAGCCGCGGCGGCGCGGACCGGAGAAACGACGGCGACTCCTCCCAGGACGTGAAGCCGCGCGTCGACGCGATGGAAGTCACGCTGCAGGAATTTCACGAGGACCTGAAGCTCAGGCAGGAGCAGGAAGCGGCATGGCAGCGCTATGCCGACAGCCTGCGCGCGCTGCAGACCGACCTGTCCCGCCAGGCGGCGCCTCGCGCCGGTGCCGATCCGCTGCCCCTCCTGCAGCGGATCGACCGCGTCGTGGACACGGCGCGCAACCGGCTGGCGGCGCTCGAAGACATTTCCGATCGCGCAAAAGCGCTCTACCAGTCGCTTTCGCCCGAACAGAAGACCACCGCCGATCCGCGGCTCGCCAACCTCGTGATGCAGGCGGCGGGGAGCGGTCCTTCGCTCGGAGGCGGCCCTCGTCCGCGCGGCGCCTAGGCGAGCTCCGGTTCGGCGCCTAGACGATCTTGCAGGCGATCAGCGCGTCCTCGTCGAAGCCGTACACCGCGCAGAGGCGGTGGTAGCCGTCGGCGACGATCACGCGGCGGATGCGCGGGTCGCGCACCAGCAGGATCGGCGAGAGCTTCTCGCCGGCGAGGATCTTGCGCCGGTCCTTCTCCACGTGCGAGTTGCTCACGCCCAGGAGCGAGAGCCACGAGGCGCGGAAGATGTCCTTCGCCTTGAACTCGGTGCACTCGGCGCGCTTGAGCTTCTTCACGTAGCGCCTGGCGATCTCCTCGTCGAAGAGGAGAGACAGGTAGGACTTCGCCGCCGGGTAATTGTGGCTCTGCGGCGTGTCCAGCCACTGGATCTTTGGGCGTTTAGACATGCGTGGCCTCCGCGTTTTCCTTGAGCAGCCGCTCGAAGCGGCGATCCGGCACGATCCAGATCAGCGCCACCGCTACGTAGCCGAGGCAGGCGAGCCAGGGTACGAACCACGCGACGAGGACCGAGCCGACATAGATCGCGACGGAAGCGTTTCCCTTCACGTCGCGCCGGTACGCGCGCGCGATGACCGAGTCGCGGTCGTGCACGCGAAGCAGCGAGCGCACGACGAGGTCGTAGGCGAGCGCCGCTCCGAGGAGCACCACGCCGTACGCGAGCACCGGCAGCGGCTGGAAGTGGTTCTCGCCCATCCAGCCCGTCACGAACGGCACGAGGGAGAGCCAGAAGAGCAGGTGCAGGTTCGCCCAAAGCACTGCACCGTCGACGTGGTGCACCGCATGGAACATGTGGTGGTGGTTCGACCAGTAGATGCCGACGAAGACGAAGGAAAGGATGTAGGTGAGAAAGACCGGCAGGACCGGCGCGATCGCCTCCAGCGAGGCGCCGTGGGGCACTTTCATCTCGAGGACCATGATGGTGATGATCACGGCCATCACGCCGTCGCAAAAGGCCTCCAGCCGCCCCTTCGTCATGGCGCCTAGTTCGGACGGTTGTCGACGCGGCGGAATTTCTGGATGCGCTGGCCGGTCTGCACTTCGGAGGTATAGAGGTTGCCCTGGCGGTCGATGGCGATGTTGTGGAGCGCCGTGAACTCGCCCGCCTGGCGACCGACGCGGCCGATGCGGCCGAGCACGACGCTCGTGAAGCGGTCGATGATGCGGATCTCGCCGTTCGCCCCGTCGGCCATGAATATGAAGCGCTGCGCGCGGTCGGGGGAGAAGACGAGGTCGTAGACCGAGCCCGTGCCGCGCGTCGCCTTCTCGAAGATGTGCTCGGAGACGAACTGGCCATTCTTGCGGAAGACCTGCATGCGGTCGTACGTGCGGTCGCACACGTAGAGCAGGCCCTCGTTCGAGAGACGGATGCAGTGCACGGGGTTCGAGAACTGGAGCGCCGGCGCCTTCGAGGGATCGTAGGGCGCGCTCTTTTCGTCGCTCGGCGGCAGGCCGTATGCGCCCCAGTGACGCTTGTACTTGCCGGTCTCGGAGTCGAACACCACGACGCGATGGTTCGCGTAGCCGTCGGCGGCGAAGACTTCCTTCGCCGCCACGTCCACGGCGACGTCGGCCGGCGAGCCCAGCCGCGTGGTGGAGTTGGAGTCGTGCCCGTCGCCCGGGCCGCCGATCTGCAGCACGAAGTCCCCGTCCATCGTGAACTTCAGGAGCTGGCCGTCGCGCTTGCCGTTGCCGGCGAGCCAGACGAAGTCGTTCCCGTCGATGTAGATGCCATGCTCGCTCTCGGGCCAGTCGTAGCCCTTGCCCGGACCGCCCCAGGCGAAGAGGAAGGTGCCGGACGAATCGAAGACGAGGACCGGCGGCGGCGCGACGCAGCACTTGGCCTCCGGCGGGCTCTGCTCCGCGGCGCGCTCGCGCGGCGTGAGCGTGCGCGGGCGGTGCACGACCCAGATGCGGTCGAAGCGGTCGGTCGCGATGCCCGAGACCTGGCCGAGGATCCAGTTGTTCGGCAGCGTCTTCGGCCACAGGGCGTCGACCTGGTATTGCGGCGCGCCCTCGGCGTTCTGCGCGCCGGCGGGCGCCGCGAGCGCGGCGAGGACGGCGAAACAGGCTGCGAGCTTGATCATCGAGACCTCCCTGAGCCGCAATATACCGCCCGCGGGGCGCCGGGCGCGCTCGGGTATAGTTGCGGCGGGGGAATTGGGAGGCAAGATGAGCGCATCAACGGTCGCGCACGTGGCGCGCGAGCTCCGGCTGTCGGCCTGGATCTTCTGCATGTGCACCGTCTTCTCGATCGGCATCGTCGTGACGGACTACCTGCTCACCAGGCGGCTCGACTCCGGCTGGCCGATGGCCGCGTCCGTCGCCGTGCTCGCCTGGGTCGGCGCCGGCTACTTCGCCCGGCAGCTCGATCGCCTCGCCCGGACGATCGAGGATCCCAAGCGTCCCTTCCGGAGCTAGGCGAGCCCGGCGTTCCTGAGCGGGAGGCTTCGCACCGGCTTCCCGGTCGCGGCGTGGATCGCGTTCAGGACGGAGGGCGCGACGACGCAGATCGTCGGCTCGCCCACGCCGCCCCAGAAGTCGTAGGTCGGCACGATCACCGTCTCCACCTTCGGCATGTCTCGCAGGCGAAGCATCGGGTAGTCGTGGAAGTTCGACTGCTGGACGCGTCCCTTGTCGATCGTGATCTCGCCGTAGAACGTCGCCGTGAGGCCGTAGACGACGGAGCCTTCGACCTGCGCCGCGATCTGCTGCGGGTTGACCGCGTGGCCGCAATTGAGCGCGAGCACCATGCGCTCGACCTTCACCTTGCCCTCGCTCATGGAAATCTCCGCGACCGCGGCGGAGTAGCTGCCGTAGCCCATGAACTGCGCGAGGCCGCGATAGCGCCCGGCGGGAAGCGGCTTGTCCCAGCCCGCCTTCTCGGCCGCGGCTTCCAGGACCGCGCGGTGCTTGGGATGGTTCTGCAGGAGCGCGAGGCGGAATTGCAGCGGATCGGCGTTGGCCGCGCGCGCGACCTCGTCCATGAAGCACTCGAGGTACACGCCGTTCTGGTTCGTGTTCACGCCGCGCCACGGTCCCACCGGGACGGTGCTGTTCCGCATCGCGTACTCGATGAGGAGATTGGGCAACGTATAGCCGAACTGCGCATCGCCGGGCTCCTTGAGGAGGCCCTGCACTTGCCGCATGTCGCGGCCGCCCTTGATGATCGAGGGGTTGAGGTAGGCATTGATCGACTGGCCCGAGATGCGGATGTGCAGGGCGGAGAGCTTGCCGTCCTGGTCGAGGCCGGCGGC
>JAFAGU010000110.1 GCA_019237595.1 Betaproteobacteria bacterium
CGCTGCACGAGATCACGCTCGACATCCCCGAGAAGAAGGTCACTGCGTTCATCGGCCCTTCGGGCTGCGGCAAGTCGACGCTCCTACGCACCTTCAACCGCATGTACTCGCTCTACCCGGACCAGCGGGCCGAGGGCGAGGTGCTGCTCGACGGCGAGAACATCCTCGCGCAGAAGCGCGATCTTTCGCTCGTCCGCGCCAAGGTGGGCATGGTGTTCCAGAAGCCCACGCCCTTCCCGATGTCGATCTACGACAACATCGCCTTCGGCGTGCGGCTTTTCGAGCGGCTCTCCAAGCGCGACATGGACGATCGGGTGGAATCGGCGCTCACCCGGGCCGCGCTCTGGCAAGAGGTGAAGGGCAAGCTCCACCAGAGCGGCAACGGGCTCTCCGGCGGCCAGCAGCAGCGCCTGTGCATCGCGCGCTGCATTGCGATCCAGCCTGAAGTGCTGCTCCTCGACGAGCCGTGCTCCGCCCTCGACCCGATTTCCACCGCGCGCATCGAGGAGCTCATCCACGAGCTCACGAGCGACTACACGGTGGTGATCGTCACGCACAACATGCAGCAGGCCGCGCGCGTCTCCGACTACACCGCCTACATGTACCTCGGCAACCTCGTGGAGTACGGCGCGACGGACGAGCTCTTCATCAAGCCGAAGAAGAAGGCGACCGAGGACTACATCACCGGCAGGTTCGGCTAACCCGGCGGCTAGCCGCCCCGTTTTCAGAGCTCCTGCAGTCCTTTTGCTTCCGCGGGCTTCAGCACGCGGATGCAAGGCAGATACCCCTCGTGCACGATGCCGTGCATCTCCATGCGCTTGTGTGAGTGCAGGAGCCCCGCCACGTAGTCGACGATTCTCGAGGTGATCACCTGGCCCGGCACGAGCACCGGGATGCCGGGCGGGTAGGGGACGATCTGGTCGGCGCACACGCGGCCCGCGAGCCTGCGGTTCACGCGCTCCCGGTCGTCGAACACCGGCACGAGCTCGCCGCCGCAGTAGTACGCATCCCTCGGTAGGAACTTCAACTTCGTGAAAGCCGGGATTTCCGGCGTCCGGACGAGCCGCCGCGGCGCGCGGTTCTCGCGCGCGATGCGCATGAGCGCGTCGTAGAGGCGGCTCACCTTCGAGCGCGTGGTGCCGATGGTGAGGAGCAGCGTCAGCGTGTTGAAGGTCGATTTCTCGACCTGGATGTTGTAGCGCTCGAAGAGCTCGCGCTGCAGGTCGTCCGCGGTATACCCGCACCCGGAGATGTCGATCGTGACCTTGGTCGGGTCGAGGCGGATGCCGTCGTGCCGCGTCCTCTCGGGAAGAAGGTCGTCCAGCTCCAGGACGCGGAAGACCTTGGTCGAGTTGATCATCTCCTTCACTTCCGTCGCGAGCTCGAGCGTGCGCGAGAGGAGCTTGTAGCCCTCCATCACTGCCTGCTTGCGCGCCACGTCGAGGCTCGCGATGAGCCCGTATTGCGGGCTCGTCGAAGTGTGCATGTTGAAGTTCTCGCGGAAGAGGTGCCCGCGGAAGCCGGGGTCGTTGATGTGGATCATCGACGCCTGCGAGAACGCGGAGAGCACCTTGTGCGTGGATTGCGTGGCGTAGTCGGCGCCCGCCTCGAGCGCGGTGGGGCGGAATTCCGGATGGAAGCGCGCGAAGCCGTACCAGGCCTCGTCGACGATGACCTTGATCCCGGTCCGGTGCGCCGCCTCGACGATCGGCGCGAGGTCGTAGCGCAGGCCGTCGTAGGTGCAGGAGGTCAGGATCACCGCTTGCGCGTCCGGATGCCTTCTGATTTCCCGAAGGAGGTCTTTTTTCGGGACCGGCCCGTACAGGCCGTATTTCCGGTTGAGCGCTGAATCCAGGTAGATCGGGTGGGCGCCGGAGAGCACCACGCCGTGGTGCACGCTCTTGTGGCAGTTGCGGTCGAGGATGAGCTTCTCGCCGGGCGCGATCAGCGTCTGGAAGATGACCTTGTTCGCCGTGGACGTGCCGTTCGTCGCGAAGTAGGTGCGGCGCGCGCCGAAGGCCTTGGCCGCCATGGCCTGCGCCTCGGCGATGACGCCCTTGGGCTCCATGAGCGAATCGAGCATCGGCACCGACACCGAGAGGTCGGCGTCGAACACGTGCTCGCCCATGAACTCATAGAAGTCGTTCACCCAGGGGCTCCCGCGCAGCGACTCGCCGGAGGAATGCCCCGGGGTATGCCACTGGTCCTTCGCCATCCAGACATAGTTCTTGAGCTGGTCGTAGAACGGCGTGCGCGCGCGCTCCTGGATCTGCGCGTTCAGGATGCGGTAGATGCCGCGGTAGTCGCGCTCCTCGCGGTAGAAGTAGCCGTCGACCGATTCCGTGAAGAGCTTGTCGACGACGTCGTCTTCCTTCTCCTGGGCGATCAGGATGTACACGTCGAGCTCCGGGCGGAACCGCGTGATCCGCTGGACGAGCTCCAGCGCCGACATCTGGAGCTTGCGCGGAGAGGGCTCGCCCTTTCTTGACCCGTTGCCGTTTTTCCCCGAAAGGGAGTAAAGCGTGTCATCCACCAGCACCGACTGGATGTCGCCGTCGGACTCGATGAGGGCGAGCGCTTCCTTGGCGGTGGTCACGCCGGTGAACGTGATGCCGAGCGGGTTGTCCAGCGTGCGCGCGGCGGCGTTCAGGCCCTTGACGAACTCCCGGAGCACGAGGTGCTCGTCGTTGATGACCAGGATGCGGCTGACGGGCTTCGCCATTTGCGGTTATTACTATAATGAGCCATGCCAGCGGACGGCGACGCCCGGGCGGCCGAGTTCGTGATCGTGGGCGTCACGCTCGACGGCAAGCCCTTCCGGCCCAGCGACTGGGCCGAGCGCCTGTGCGGGGTGATGTCGGCGTTCGGGGGCGACCACCGCATGCAGTACTCGCCCTACGTGCACCCGATCACTGCGAACGGCGTGCGCTGCGTGGTGGTCGACCAGCGGCTCGAGGAGCTCGAGCCCATGGCTTACCGCTTCCTGCTTTCCTTCGCGAAGGACAACGAGCTCAAGGTGCGGGACGGCCGCATCGCCGAGCGCACCAAGCTCGCCGAGATGCAACGGGTGGGAGATACGGCCTGAGCTTTTTCGGGCAGGGCTACTTCATGCCCTTCAGGGCATGGGCGAGGCGGCTCTTGTGCCGGTCGCCGGCGTTGCGGTGAAGGATGCCCTTCGCGACGACGCGGTCGATGATCCGCTGCGATTCGCGCATGGTCTTCGCCGCGGCATCCTTGTTGCCGGCGGCGACCGCCTTGACGACGTTCTTGATCGCCGTGCGCACGGCGGTGCGCAGGCTCATGTTGTGGTTGCGGCGCTCGATCGCCTGGTGCGCGCGCTTCTTGGCGGACTTGATGTTGGCCATGAACCGGATTGCCCTCTGAAAAGGGGCGAAATTCTAGCATGGACGTGCAGGTGAGCCGTTGAACCTGCTGCGCGCCCTCGCCACGGTGAGCGGCCTGACGGTGGTGAGCCGCATCCTCGGGTATGCGCGCGATTTCGTGATCGCCCGGGCCTTCGGCGCCGGCTTCGCCACCGATGCTTTCTTCGTCGCGTTCCGCATCCCGAACCTCCTGCGGCGCTTGTTCGCGGAGGGGGCGTTTTCGCAGGCCTTCGTCCCGGTGCTCGCCCAGGCGAAGAACACGCGCGGCGAGGAGGAGGTCCGCACGCTCATCGACGGTGCGGCGACGCTGCTTTTCCTCGCGCTCGTGGTCGTCGCCGCGATCGGCATGGCGGCGGCGCCGCTCGTCGTCTACATCTCCGCGCCGGGATTCGCCTCCGACCCGGAGAAGTTCGAGCTCACCGCGACGATGCTCCGCATCACCTTCCCCTACATCGTCTTCATCGCGCTCGTCGCCTTCTCGGCGGGCGTGCTGAACACCTGGAACCGCTTTTCCGTTCCGGCCATCACGCCGGCGTTCCTCAACCTCTCGTTCATCGTCGGCGCGCTCGCCTTCGGTCGCTACTTCGAGCGGCCGGTGCTCGTGCTCGCCTGGGCCGTCTTTTTCGGCGGCGCGCTGCAGCTCGCGTTCCAGGTTCCCTTCCTCGCGAAGCTGGGCCTCCTGCCCCGCTGGCGCTTGGACTGGCGCCATCCGGGCGTGCGCCGCATCCTGAAGCTCATGGCGCCCGCGGCGTTCGGCGTGTCGATCAGCCAGGTGTCGCTGCTCATCAACACGATCTTCGCTTCCTTCCTCGTCTCGGGCAGCGTCTCGTGGCTTTACTACGCCGACCGGCTGATGGAATTTCCGGCCGGCGTGCTCGGCGTAGCACTCGGCACCATCCTGCTCCCCAGCCTGTCCAAGTACCATGCCGACGACAACCGGGAGGAATATTCCCGCCTGCTCGACTGGGGCCTGCGGCTCACCATCCTCCTCGCCGTGCCCAGCGCGGCGGCTCTCGCGGTGCTCGCCCTGCCCCTCGTGTGCGCGCTCTTCAACTACGGGCGCTTCACGGAGCAGGACGCATGGATGGTGCGCGACGCGCTCGTGGCGTACAGCGTGGGCCTGATCGGCATGATCCTCGTCAAGATCCTCGCCCCCGGCTTCTATGCGAGGCAGAACATCGTTACGCCAGTGAAGATCGGCATCTCGACGCTCTTGCTCACGCAGCTCATGAACCTCGCGTTCATCTTTCCGCTGCGCCATGCCGGCCTCGCGCTCGCAATCGGGCTGGGCGCTTGCGTCAACGCGGCGCTCCTCTTCTGGTTCCTCCGGCGCGACGGCGTGTACCTACCGCAGCCGGGGTGGCTCGTGTTCGTGCTGAAGGTCGGCGCCTCCGTGGGGTTCATGGCGATCGTGCTCTACAGCACCATGGCCGACGCGGCGTGGTGGCTTGCCGCATCGTGGAAGGCGAAGATCCCGGCGGTGCTCGGGCTCGTCGCGCTCGGCACGCTCGCGTACGCCGGCTCGCTGCTCGCCTTCGGCTTTCGCCCGCGCGACTTCTCGCGCCGCGGCGCATGAGCGACCTTCGCTCGTTCGCCGCGCTCGTTTCGGACAAGAACCCCGCCGGCGACCTCGCGCGCGCGTGCCTGATGATCGCGGAGGACGCATATCCCTCGCTTGATTCGAGCCGCTATCTCGCCGAGATCGACGCGCTCGCGGGCCGCTTGCGGGCGCGCCTGGCGACGGGAAGCATCGAAGCGCGCGTGGTCGCGCTGAACGAGCTGCTTTTCGACGAGCTCGGTTACTGGGGCAACACCGACGACTACTACGACCCTCGCAACAGCTACCTGAACGAGGTGATCGACCGCCGCACGGGAATTCCCATCACGCTCTCGGTGCTCTACATGGAAGTCGGCCGGCGCGTCGGACTCCCGCTCGAAGGCGTCTCGTTCCCGGGCCACTTCCTCGTGCGCCTTCGCCTGCACGGCGGCATGCTGGTGCTCGATCCCTTTGCGGGCGGATCGCCGCAGTCGGAGGCGGAGCTGCGGGAGCGGCTCGAGCGCGTCATTCCCGAAGGTGCGGCGGCCGACGTGCCGGTGTCAGAGCTTCCGCTCGACCAGTTCCTCGAGCCCGCTTCGAATCGGCAGATCGTCGCGAGGGTGCTGCGCAATCTCAAGGCGATCTACCGCGAGACGGATCGACCCGAGCGCCTGCTGCAAGTGCTGAATCGCATGCTCGCGCTTTCGCCGGACTCGCCTGCGGAGCTGCGAGAGCGCGGCTTCGTCTACCAGCGCCTCGAGTGCTGGCGGCCGGCGCTCGCCGACCTCACCGCCTACCTC
>JAFAGU010000253.1 GCA_019237595.1 Betaproteobacteria bacterium
CGGCATTGCCACGCTGCCCGGCAAGCTCGTCGATTGCGCCTCGGGCGATATTTCGCGCAACGAATTGTTCCTCGTGGAAGGCGATTCCGCGGGCGGCTCGGCGAAGGAGGCGCGCGACAAGGAGACGCAGGCGCTGCTGCCGCTCCGCGGCAAGGTGCTGAACACGATGTCGAAGGACAGCCGCACCGTGCTCTCCAACAAGGAGCTGCAGGCGATCGCCACGGCGATCGGCGTGGATCCCCACGGGACCGAGGAGCAGGTCGACATGGGCGGCTTGAGATACGGAAAAGTCATCGTGATGACCGACGCCGACGTCGACGGCGGCCACATCCAGGCGCTCCTCCTCACCTTCTTCTTCATGCACGCGCCGCGCCTCGTCGAGCGAGGCCACCTCTATGTGGCGCAGCCGCCGCTCTATAAGGTCGAAGTGCCTCAAAAGAACAAGCCTTCAAGAAGGATCTATTGTTTGGACGACGACGAGCTTGAAGAGACCCTCGGACAGCTCAAGAAGGAAAAGGTGAAGGAGGGCAGCTGGGAGATCTCGCGCTTCAAGGGGCTGGGCGAGATGAGCCCGGAGCAGCTCTGGGAGACGACGATGAATCCGGATACACGCCGCCTCGTGAAGATGGACCTCGACCTGAAGAACCTGAAGAAGGTGCGCAGCACCTTCGAGCTCCTCATGGACTCGGGCGAGGCCGAGGGGCGGCGCAACTGGATGCGGGAGCACTGGAAGACGGTTGAAGCGGACGTCTGACAAGAAGCGCAAGGCCGTCTGGGAGCGTGGCTATAAGGGCCACGTCCTGTGGCTTGGCAAGGCCAAGCTGGGAAAAGTCACCCTCGTCGATGCCAGCCGCTATGCCTGGGAAGCCGCCGGGCGCATGGGCGAATGCGAGACCCTGGAGCGCGCGAGGAAGGAAGTCGAATACGCCGTGCTCGTAGCCGACAAGCAAATGGACCTCTTCAATGGATAACCCGACCCGAGACCTCTTCACCCCCGACAACGGCGACGAAGCGGCGCCCATCGACCAGCACGCCTCGCACGCCTACCTCGGCTACGCGGTCTCCACGGTCAAGGCGCGCGCGCTGCCCGAGATCGCCGACGGGCTCAAGCCCGTGCAGCGGCGCATCCTCTTCGCCATGGCCGACACGCCGGGCGGCGCGCAGGGCTACTCCAAGTGCGCCCGCTACGTCGGCGAAGTGCTCGGCAAGTACCACCCGCACGGCGACAGCTCCACCTACGAGGCGATGGTGCACCTCGCGCAGCCCTTCTCGATGCGCTATCCCCTCATCGACGGGCAGGGCAACTTCGGCTCGCGCGACGGCGATGCCGCCGCGGCCTACCGCTACACCGAAGCGAAGCTCTCGCGCTACGCCGAATTGCTCCTCTCGGAGCTCGGCGAAGGAACGGTGGACTTCCAGAAGAACTACGACGGCAAGTTCGACGAGCCGGCGCTGCTCCCCGCGCGCCTGCCGTTCGGGCTGCTGAACGGCTCCTTCGGCATTCCCGTCGGTTTTTCGACCCGCATTCCTTCCCACAACCTCAAGGAAGTGGCCGCGGCCGCGGCGCACGTCATCAAGCATGCGCGCGCGAAGCTCGAGGACGTTCTCGAGATCCTGCCGGGGCCCGACTTCCCCGGCGGCGGCCAGGTCATCTCGCCGCCGGAGGAGATTCGCCAGGCGTACGAGACGGGTCGCGGTTCGCTCGTCCTGAAGGCGCGATACGAAAAGGAATCGCTCGCGCGCGGCCAGTGGCGCATCGTCATCAAGGAGCTGCCGCACGGCGTCTCGGTGAAGCAGGTGATGGAGGAGATCGAGGCGCTCGCGAATCCGAAGCCGGGCCTGGGCAAGAAGGAGGTCTCGCAGGAGCAAAAGCGCCTGAAGCAGTTCATCCTCGACCAGGTCGAGTCGGCGCGCGACGAATCCGACCGCAAGTCGAAGCTGCGCCTCGTCATCGAGCCGCGGAGCTCGCGCCAGGATCCCGACGAGATGATGGCCGCGCTCATGGTCCACACCTCGCTCGAGACGCGCTACGCGGTCAACCTCACCTGGCTCGGGCTCGACGGCCTGCCGGAGACCAAGGGCCTGCTCGACATCCTGCGCGAGTGGGGCGAGTTCCGCGTGCAGACGGTGCGCCGGCGCACCAAGTTCCGGCTCGACAAGGTCCAGGAGCGGCACGAGATCGTCATGGGACGCCTGCTGGCGTACGTGAAGATCGACGAGATCATCAAGCTCATCCGCGCGAGCGAGGACCAGGCCGAGGCGAAGTTGAATCTGCAAAAACGATTCAAGTTCACCGAAAGGCAAAGCCAGGACATCGTCGACCTGAGGCTCGGCCAGCTCACCAAGCTCGACGGCATCAAGCTGAACGAGGAAAGGAAGGAGCTCGAGAACCAGAGGAAGAGCCTGAAGGACATCCTCGGCGACGAGAAGGAGCTGAGGAAGCTCGTCGTGCAGGAGCTCGCCGAGGACGCGAAGAAATACGGCGACGAGCGACGCACGCTCATCAAGCCCGCCGAGCGCGCGCAGGTCGAGCGCACCGTCGTGGAGGAGCCGATCACGGTGATCCTCTCGCAGAAGGGCTGGATCCGCGCGCGCACCGGTCACGGCCTGGATGCTTCCCAGTTGTCCTTCAAGGACGGCGATTCGCTGCTGATGACGCTCGAGTGCAAGACCACCGACCCGGTAATCGTCCTCGCCGCCTCCGGGAAGAGCTTCACCGTCGACGCGGCGGAGATCCCCTCCGGCCGCGGCGACGGCGCGCCGATGAACACGCTCGTCAACTCATCCTCCGACGACATCGTCTGGATCGCGAGCGGCGACCCGAAGGCGAAGCTCCTCATGAACAGCTCCGCGGGCCTGGGCTTCGTCTGCAGCCTCGGCGACCTCGTCACCAAGACGCGCCAGGGCAAGGACTTCATGAAGGTGGAAGAAGGCGCGCGCGCCCAGAAGCCCTGCCGCATCGACGCCGGCCTTTCCTACGTGGCCGCGCTGTCGTCCGATGCTCGGCTCCTCCTCTTCCCGCTCGACGAGGTGCCCGAGCGGCCGAACGGCGGCGTGGGCGTGCAGCTCCTTGCGCTGCCGGAAGGCGAGTCGCTCGCTTCCGTGGCGCTCAGCGATGCAAAATCCCTTGTCGTCTCTGGAATCAAGCGGAAGAATCGCGCCGTCGAGACGCTCGAGGCGAAGGCGCTCGCCGAGCACGTCGGCAAGCGCGCGCAGCGCGGGCGCCTCGCGGACGTGGGGTTCCGGCCCGACCGGCTCGGGGAGTAGGGGGCGGGAGATGATTTGGAAAAGGCCCAGCTCGGCCCGTCGCTGATCCAGGCGCTTCGCCCGGCCTGGACGGCGGGCGCGATCCTCGCCGCGGCGGTGCTAGCCGCGTGGCTCGGCCCGCCGCTGCCGCCTTCGCTCGTCGGCTTAAACAGCGCCGGGCCCTATACGCTCATCGCCGCGGCGCTCGCGGTCGCCGCATGGTTCAACCGGGAGCGGGCGTTCGTCCTTTCGCTCTCGCTCCTTGCCGCGTTCGCGGCATACGACTTCGTGCCGGCCGCCCGCGTCTATTCCGCTGCGGCGGTGCTCGTGCCGGCAAACGCGGTCCTCGCGCTCGTCTTCCCGGAGCGGGGCGCGCGCTTCGGCCAGGCGTGGAAGTGGCTCGCGCTCCTCCTCTGCGAGGCGGCGCTCGTCTATGTCGTGCGCGACGCCCTCCCGCTCGAGAGCTTCTGGCTGCGCACGCCGCCGGCGCCGCCGCTCGTTTCGCGGCTCGCGTTTGCCGCCGCGCTCGCCGCCGCGCTGTGGCGCGCGTGGCCGAACCACACGCCGCTCGAGATGGGCATCGCGGGCGCGCTCGGCGCCTACTTCCTCGCGTGCGGATGGTGGACCGACGCGCACGTGTACGCGGTGTTCATGGCGGCGTGCGGGGCGCTCCTCCTCGTCGCAGTGCTCCAGGAATCGCACCGCATGGCCTTCCGCGACGCCCTGACCGGGCTGCCGAACCGCCGCGCGCTCGAAGAGGACCTGCGCGCGCTCGAGCCGCCCTACGTCGTCGCCATGGTCGACGTGGATCACTTCAAGAAATTCAACGACACGCACGGTCACGACATCGGCGACCAGGTGCTGAAGCTCGTCGCGGCGCGCCTGGACGAGACGGCGGAGGGCGCCGCTCGTGCCTTCCGGTACGGCGGCGAGGAATTCACCGTGCTCTTTCGCAACGCGCACCTCGCCGAGGTGATGCCCCGCCTCGAGGCCATGCGGGCGGCAGTCGAGATGCACAAGATGACGATCCGCGGCAAGGACCGACCGAAGGACCCGAAGGAAGGCGCGAAGCGCCGCACGGCCGGGGCGCCCGCGAAGCCCGACTTCGATCGCACCGACCAGCTCCTCTCCGTGACGGTGAGCATCGGTGGCGCGGAGCCCGGGAAGCGGCTGAAGACCCCGCAGGAAGTCGTCAAGGGCGCCGACGAAGCCCTTTATCGAGCGAAGGAGCGGGGCCGCAATCGCGTCAGCCGCTGAAATGACGCGGCTGGGGTAATCCCTGGTCCGAGGGAGGGATACCGCGCGGCACGACCGTTGCATAGAGTCGCCCACTTAACTTAGGAGACTCTCATGCGCATTCTTTCCCTCTTGGTGGGCGGCCTTGCGGCAGCCTCGTTCAGCGCCCTCGCGGCGGACATCCCGCAGTCGAAGACGGACAACGATCCGACGGTGAAGGGCAACACGGTCGACGCGACGAAGGGCTCGGCGAGCGCCGGCGCCTCCACGAGCACCGACAACTCGAGCACGGCGCAGGGCGACAGCTCCACGACCGGCGCCTCCGACAAGCCGGCGAAGACGAAGAAGCACAAGGCGAAGAAGGACAAGGGCGCGAGCTCCGGCACGTCGTCGCACTCCTCGCACGACTCGAGCGCGGCCGCGGGATCCTCCGGCCGCACCGCTTCCGGCTCGACCGACACGACGGCGCCCGCCGGCTCGAAGACGCGCAAGGAAGAAGGCGCGGGCACGGCCGACCAGAGCTCCGCGGGCTCGGGCGGCAAATAGCCTCGCCATGACGCGCAAGAACGTTCTTGCGCTCGCCGCCGCGGCGCTCGCCGCGGCGGCCGTGCTTCCCGCAGCTGCCGACGACCCCGTGAAGCCCGAAGGCCTGGGCGCCGGCCCCCACCGCGAATTCGGCCCTAACACCGGCGGCCCGGGCAAGCGCCGCCGCGATACCGACAGCGCGGCGCCGCAGGCGCCGCAGGGCTCCAGCACCGGCTCCTCCGCCACGCCCGAGGACGCCAATTCCGAGCACCAGCGCAGCGAGGACGAGCGGCGCGCGACCGAAAGCAAGGAAAAAATGAAGAAGAAGCCCGGCTACCGGCACGACGTGCAGCCGCCGCGCGCCTCCGGGACTTCCTTCCGCAGCTAGGAAACCGATTCCCCACTAAGCTTCCGGGATGGCGATTCTCGTCCCGGAATCCGAGATCGAGCTCACCGCCGTGCGCGCCCAGGGCGCTGGCGGCCAGAACGTGAACAAGGTGTCGAACGCAGTGCACCTGCGCTTCGACGTGCGCGCGTCGTCGCTGCCCGAGGCGGTGAAGGCGCGATTGTTGTCGCGCGGAGACCGCCGCGTCACCGACGCCGGCGTGGTCGTCATCAAGGCGCAGGCGCACCGCAGCCTCGAGATGAATCGCGCCGAGGCGCTCTCGCGGCTCCATGCACTAGTCGCCGAGGCCGCTCGCGTGCCGAAGGCGCGCCGGCGCACACGCCCGACGTATGCCTCCCGGCAGGCGCGGCTGCGCGAGAAGAAGAACCGCTCGTCCGTGAAGTCGCTCCGCGCGAAGCGCTTCGATGAATAACGTCCTTCGCGGCACGATCTCGGCGGT
>JAFAGU010000283.1 GCA_019237595.1 Betaproteobacteria bacterium
CGGCACCGGCCGCCACCATGGCGAAGAGTGTGGTGAGCCAGTGGTGGCTGATTTGAACGAGCACCCCCAGTTGCAGACAGAACGCGAGCCAGGCGAGCGCGAAGAATGCCGCGGCCGCGAGCGCCTTCGAAACGAGACGGAAAGAGAAGCGTGCGAGCATAGGTCCTCCTCCTAGCTGTGCAACAATCGATCTTGCCAGCAAATCCTTACAGCGTCCACACGCCTCCTCCGCCATGCCCCGCGACGATTTCGTCTGTGCCCCGACCCTGCGCGTTCGCTGGGCCGAGGTCGACATGCAGAAGATCGTCTTCAACGGCCACTACCTCACGTACATCGATACCGCGGTCGCGGAATACTGGCGCGCGATCGGCCTGCCCTATCCCGAGGGCTACGTCGACGCCTATGGCGCCGACGTATATCTGCGCAAGGCAACCGTCGAATACCTGGGCTCGGCGCGCTACGACGATCTGCTTATGGTCTGTGCGCGCGTGTCGCGCCTTGGGCGCACGAGCATGACGTTCGCTTTCGAGATCTACCGCGAACAGGAGGCCGGCGTCCTCGTCACTGCCGAGCTCGTGTACGTGAATGCGGACCCGAAGACGATGAAGGCCGCGCCCCTTCCCGCGCCACTGCGCGAGCGAATCACGCGCTTCGAGAAGCGCCCACCGCACGAATGATCTACTGGGAAGACTTCACGGTCGGCAGCCGCATCGAGATGGGACGGCACACCTTCACGGAGGAGGAGATCGTCGCCTTCGCGAAGCAGTTCGATCCGCAGCCCTTCCATACCGATCCGCAGGCGGCGAAGCAGTCCTTCTTCGGCGGCCTGATCGCAAGCGGGTGGCACACGTGCGCGGTCGGCATGCGGCTCACGGTCGAGAGCCACGTCGGCCGCAGCGCGAGCCTCGGCTCGCCCGGCCTCGACAATATCCGGTGGCTCAAGCCCGTGCGCGCGGGCGACACGATTTCTTACTCGCGCGTCGTGCTCGAGAGCCGCCCTTCCGCGAGTCGTCCGGATGCGGGGCTCACGAAGAGCCGCTGGGAGGCGGTCAACCAGGCGGGCGAGCTCGTGATGACGATGGAAGGCTGGGGCATGTTCGGGCGCCGGCCCCGGGCGTGAAGCTCGAGTTCAACCACAAGGTCCACGTCCTCACCAAGCGCGAAGAGCTCGACGGTGTGCGGCTCGCCGGCAAGGTGGCCGTGGTGCTCGACGTCCTCTTCGCCACGACGACGATGATCGCCGCGCTCGCGAACGGCGCGCGCGAAGTCCGGCCGGTGCTGGACGAGGCCGCCGCCCGCGCCGAAGCAAACCGCTGCGGGGAGGCGCCGCACGTCCTTTCCGGCGAGCTCATGGCGGAAACGCTGCCGGGATTCGCCCATCCGGCGCCGCTCGCGCTGCTCGAGCATGGGGTGAGCGGCAAAGTGCTGGTCTACTCGACAACGAACGGCACCGTCGCAATGCGGCACGCCTCCGGCGCAGCGCACGTCTACTGCGGCGCGCTGATCAATTGCCGCGCCGTCGCGGAGCACGTGCTCGCGCGACACGCCGGCGATACCGTGCTGCTCGTCTGCTCGGGGTCGGCGAACAATTTCAACCTCGAGGACTTCGTAGGCGCCGGCGCGATCGTCGAGCACCTGTCTGCGCGCCTTGGCCCGTCGGCAGACCTTTCCGATGCCGCCCGGGCGGCTCGCTCGGTGTATCGCAGCGCCGAGCTGCCCGCTGCGCTCCTCGAGTGCCGCGTTGGCCGCATGATGGCGCGGCGCGGGCTCGCGCATGAGGTCGAGTTCGCCTGCAAGACGGACCTCTATTCGCTCGTCCCGGCGCTCGGCGCGGACGGCATCTTGCGCCCGGCCGCCTAGTAGCGATCGAAGCCGTAGAACGAAATGGCGAGCCGCGCCGCCTCGTACGCGATCCAGATGAGGGCGCGCCGCCAGAGGGGCTGGCCCCTCCACTCCCGCGGCGCGAGCGCGAGCGCATCCTGCGCCATGGCCTGCTCGAGGGTCTGGCGCAACTGCGCTGCGAAGGCCACATCGTCGACGAAGACGTTCGCCTCGCGCGAGAGGAGCAGGCTGAAGGGATCGATGTTGGACGAGCCGACGCACGCGACCCGACGGTCGAACACCGCGACCTTCGCGTGCAGCAGCGCCGCGTTGTATTCGTAGATCTCGATGCCGGCGTCGAGCAGCGTGCCGTAGAGACCCCGCGACGCGTAGTGCAGGAACGGATACTCGATGCGCCCCTGGAGGATGAGCTTCACCCTCACGCGCCTGGAGGCCGCTTCCACGAGCGCCCGCCGGAACCGGATGCCGGGGAGGAAGTAAGCGCAGGCGATGATGACCTCGACCCGCGCGGCGGAAAGCTGCTCGAGGTAAGCCTCCTCGATATCGCGCCGGTGGCGCAGGCTGTCGCGGAAGACGAGCGCGGCCTTCTGCGATCCCGCCGGCGGAGGCGGCTTGAGGTGCGGCGGCGGCTCGAGGGCCGTGCGACGGCGCATCGCCGCCCAGGCCACCTTGCGCCAGAGCCGCGCCGCGGTGCCGCGCACGTCGGCCGCGAGCGGCCCGTCGATACGCACGGCATAGTCGTGGCGCGGCGCGGTCACGCGCGGGTCGTCGAGCGGCCGCTCATAGTCGTCGACGACGTTGATTCCGCCGACGAAGGCGACGCAGCCGTCGATCGCGGCGAGCTTGCGGTGCATCCGGCGCAGTCGGCTTCGGCGCAGGCTCGGCCTTAGAAGGCGCCTGAACACGAGCACACGCGCGCCGGCCGCCTCGAGCGCGTCGCGAAAGCGCGCCGGGAAGTCCCGCGCGCCGAACCCGTCGATCAGCAGGTGCACGCTCACTCCGCGCGAGGCCGCGCGCGCAAGCGCGTCGGCGACGAGGCTTCCCGTCTCGTCGTCCGCGAAGATGTACGTCTCGAGGAAAACCTCGAGCCGCGCGGCATCGATCGCGCTCACGAGCGCGGGGAAATACTGCTCGCCGTTGCGCAGGAGCGTGAGGCGATTGCCTCCCGTGTACTGCACGCCTACGAGCGCACGAGCCGCGCGCTCACGGCGAGGTGGTCGGAAAGCCGCGACCACGGCTTCCCGGAATGCACGGCCGAAGCCACGACGTTGAAGCCGCGGACGTAGATGCGATCGAGCCTCAGGAGCGGAAGCGCGCTGGGATACGTCCGATGCGGCGTGCCCGCATGGGCGACGGAGGCCTCCGTCATGCCGAGCTTGCGCTCGAGGATGGCGCTCGCCCGGTGGCGCCAGTCGTTGAAGTCGCCGGCGACGATGATCGGCAGGTCCTTCGACGCGAGCTCCTCCAGCCTCCCGGAGATCGCCTCGAGCTGGCGCGTGCGACCGCGCTCGTGCAGCGAAAGGTGCACGCACACGCAGTGCAGGTTGCGCCGCCAGCCCGGGACCGCGACGACGCAATGCAGGAGCCCGCGGCGCTCGAAGCGATGGTCGGACACGTCGTGGTTCTCGAACGAGACGAACGGGAAGCGCGACAGGATCGCGTTGCCGTGGTGGCCGTGGTCATAGACGGCATTGCGCCCGTAGACGGGCCGCCACTCCTCGCCGGCGAGGAATTCGTGCTGCGGCTCTCCCGGCGCCCCGGGGAAGCGCAGCGCATGGCGCTGGTTGAGCCCCTGGACCTCCTGGAGGAAGACGATGTCCGGCGCGAGCGAGCGTAGCCCCTCGCGCAGGTCGTGGATCACCATGCGGCGATTGAAATGCGAGAGGCCCTTGTGGATGTTGAGCGTCGCAACGCGGAGCTCCTGCCCCAACCGCTCGCTCGACGGTGCGTTCATTTGCCGGCCCCCGCGGCTCGCCGCTCGATTTCCTGCACCATGGCGGTGAACTGCTCTTCGGCCATGGCGCGCAGCGCCGCCACGCCGACGAGCGGCGGCAGCGAGAAGGACGGTTCGATGACGCCGCGATAACGCACCTGCGTGACGCCAGCCGCCTCGCCGCTCAGGTCGTAGCGGCCGTCCATCCGCCGCAGGTTGCCGGCCACGGCCCGCGACACCACGGAATCCGGCGCGTTCTCCGTCACCTCGAGGCGCACCTCGATTGGAAACGAGAAGATGAGGAAGCGCGCCTCGCCGGACTGCTCGACGAACATGCGCTCGGCCCGGCGCTCGCGCACGACGCTCCGCGTGATGCCGGGAATGAACTTCGGAAGGCTCTCGTAGTCGGTGAGCACCTGCCAGACGAGCGCGCGGGAGGCGGCGACGGTCGCGTGCGCCTGCACCTCGACGCGGTCGCCATCGCGGTGGGCCTGGACCGATACGTCCTCCGCTGCCACGGCGCCAGCGCCCGCGAGGCAGAAAAGGGAGGCACTGACGGCACGACGCAGCACCGAGCTAACTTAGCACAGCCCCTTCGCCGAGCATCCGGATCGCATCGCGGTTCGACCAGGAGAAGCAACGCTCGGCCGCGAGCGTCCACGGGAGCCACTCGAACGCCACATGCTCTTCTGGCGCGAGCCTGACGCCGATGCGATGCGCGAGGCGGAAGCCGAAGACGTGCTCGGTGTTGTGCACGGTGCCGGGCAGGAAACGATGGCGCCACTGCGGATAGATTTCGAAAGTGTTGCTGACGTTCCAAGGCGACAGCCGGCCCTCGCCGGCGGCAATGCCGGTCTCTTCCTCGAGCTCGCGCGCAGCCGCTGCCTCGAGCGGCTCGTCGGCGCGGTCGAGAGAGCCCGTCACGGACTGCCAGTACCCGGGCCGCGAAGCGCGCTCGAGGAGAAGCACGTCGAGCTCGGCGGTATGCACGACCACCAGCACGGAGACCGGCAGCTTGTGCGCCACGACCTAGCGCTCGCGGAAAAGCGGGGCGAGCGCGAGCGCCCCCTCCGGATCGACGATGACCGCAAAGAAAGGCTTGGCCCGCGCGCGCCAGAATTCGGCCGCCGAGCCGAGGATGTCGAGGAGGATGCCGAGCTCGTCGGCCGGGGTGGCCGCCGTGTCCGTGAGCACGAGCACGTAGCCCTCCGCGCTCGCCCACGAGAGGTCGGTCAGGCAGTCTTCCAGCGCATCCCAGTTCCCGCCGAACCATTCCGGGAAAGCGAGCGCCTGGGCGAGCGCCGCAAGGATGGCGTCCCGGTCCGCTGCGCCGCGCAGCGAGATCCGCGCGAAGTGAAGCCGCGTGCCGCGGATCGCGTCCTCCAGCTCGAGCGTCCGCGTCACCCGGTAGACGCCCGCGCGCTCGGGGTCGGTGAGGCGCTCCGTCAGCTTGCCCAAGGCTCGAAGACGATCATTCGCGGATCCGCCGGAAGGTTCGGTAGTGGTCGTTCGTATAGTAGAACTCGCCGCCATTCCCGGCGACGATGCGCTGCGGGCCGCGGTCGCCCGCGCCTGCGGCCTTCACCGTGTACTCGCGATAGTACCCATGCGCCCGCATCGGCAGGCGCTTCTCGCGGTTGGCGAACGTGCTTCCGTCCTGCGCGTAGGGAAACGGGCCGTTGTGCTTGATGAGCCGGAGCGTCTCCCGCGCTTGCGCCGGGAGCTGGCTCGCCGGGATGTCGTTCTGGAAGGCAAGCGCCGGAAGGGCGGCGAACGCCAGGACGAGCGCTGCCGCCCTCACGTCTGCGGCGGATTCCTGAGCCTGATGTGGAGCTCGCGCAGCTGCTTCTCGGTGACCGGCGTCGGTGCGCCGGTCAGGAGATCCTGGCCGCGCTGCGTCTTGGGAAAGGCGATCACGTCGCGGATCGCCTCGGCGCCGGCCATGAGCGTCACCATCCGATCAAAGCCGAACGCGATGCCGCCGTGCGGCGGCGCGCCGTATTGAAGCGCATCGAGCAGGAACCCGAATTTGGCCTTCTGCTCTTCGGCAGAGATCTTCAGGCCGCGGAACACCTGCTGCTGGATTTCCTGGCGATGGATCCTCACCGAACCGCCCGCGATCTCCCAGCCGTTCAGCACGAGGTCGTAGGCCTTGGCGTAGGCCTTTTCCGGGGCGCTCTCGAGGTACTGCTCGTGCCCGTCCTTCGGGCTCGTGAACGGATGATGGCGCGCCTTCCAGGCCTTCGTCTCTTCGTCGAACTCGAACATCGGGAAGTCGACGACCCAGAGCGGCCGCCAGCCCTTCTCGGCGAGCCCGCGCTCATGACCGATCTTCTGCCGGAGGAACCCGAGGCTCGCATTCACCACGAGCGCCTTGTCCGCGCCGAAGAAAACAAGATCCCCGTCTCGGGCGCCGGTGCGCTCGAGGATCGCGGCGAGCGCCCTGGCGTGCAGGTTCTTCACGATCGGCGACTGAAGCCCTTCCGCGCCCTTCGCCGCCTCGTTCACCTTGATAAAGGCGAGGCCTTTCGCGCCGAGCGCCTTCACTTCCTCGGTGTAGGCGTCGATCTCGCCGCGCGTGAGCGCGCCGCCCTCCGGAATGCGAAGGGCGGCGACCCGGCCGCCGGGCGCGTTCGCCGGGCCGGCAAAGACCTTGAACTCGACGTCCTTCATGACGTCGGTGAGCTCCGTGAGCTTCAGCGGGACGCGCAGGTCGGGCTTGTCGACGCCATAGTCCCGCATCGCGTCGTCGTAGCGCATGATCGGAAAGGGATGCGGGAGCTCGATCCCGGCGGCCTCGGCGAACATGCGCCGAGCCAGGCCTTCCATGACCGCGCGGATTTCCTCTTCGGCGAGGAACGAAGTCTCGATGTCGATCTGGGTGAATTCCGGCTGCCGATCGGCGCGCAGGTCCTCGTCGCGGAAGCACTTGACGATCTGGTAGTAGCGGTCGAAGCCCGCGATCATCAGCATCTGCTTGAAGAGCTGCGGCGACTGGGGCAGCGCGTAGAAGTGCCCGTCGTGCAGGCGCGAGGGCACGAGGAATTCGCGCGCGCCTTCGGGCGTGGACTTGTAGAGGAAGGGCGTCTCGATGTCGATGAATCCGTGCTCGTCGAGATAGCGGCGCGCCGCCATGGCGGCGCGGTGGCGCAGCCGCAGGTTCCTCTGCATGGGCTCGCGGCGCAGGTCGAGCACGCGGTTTTCCAGCCGCACGGTCTCCGAGAGGTTGTCCTCGTCCACCTGGAACGGTGGCGTGGCCGAGGGGTTCAGGATCTCGACCTCGCGCACGACGAGCTCCACCTCGCCGGACTTGAGGCTCGGGTTGACCGTCCCCTCCGGGCGCCGGCGCACGGTGCCCGTCACGCGCAGGACGAATTCGTTGCGCACCCGCTCGCCGAGCGCAAACGCTTCCTTGCGCTCGGGATTGAAGACCACCTGGGCGAGGCCCTCGCGGTCGCGCAAGTCGATGAAGATCACCCCGCCGTGGTCGCGGCGGCGGTGCGCCCAGCCGCACAGGCTGACTTCCTCGCCGACATTCGCGGCCGAGATGCCGCCGCAGTAATGCGTGCGCATCATTTCGTTGCGGCACTCGCCGGCGGAAGGGGCGGCACGACACCCATGGAGATGATGTACTTCAGCGCCTGGTCGACGGTCATTTCGAGCTCGATCACGTCGGCGCGGCGCACGATCACGAAATACCCGCCGGTGGGGTTCGGCGTGGTGGGAACGTAGACGCTCAGGCAATCGGCGGGCAGGTGGGCGGGCACCTCGCCGCCCGGCACGCCGGTCTGGAAGGCGATCGTCCACATGCCCGCGTGCGGCCATTGCACGAGGAGCGCCTTGCGGAAGGCCTGCCCGCTCGAGGAGAAGACCGTGTCGGAGATCTGCTTCACGCTCGAGTAGATCGAGTTCACCACCGGAATGCGCTTGAGCACCTCGTTCCAGAGCGCAAGCAGGCGCGCGCCGAAGAAGTTCTGCGCGAAGACGCCCGTCGCAAAGACGATGGCGATGGTGAGGATCGCGCCCAGGCCCGGGATATGGATGCCGAGCCAGCTCTCGGTTCGCGCCGATTCGGGCAGGAGGAGCAGCGACTGGTCGAGCGCATCGACGATGATCTTCAGGACCCACAGCGTGATGACGAGCGGGATCCAGATGAGCAGACCGGTGATGAGCGACTTCCTCACGGCGCTATAAATGAAAAAGCCCGGCTCGCGCCGGGCCTGTCATGGCCCAAAGGGGTTCAGTTCGCGACGCAGGCCGGGCACGCGCCGGCGCCGCAAGCGGCCGATTCGGTGCTTCCGCCGGTCTTCGTGTCCGGCGTCGATTCGGTCTTGGCCTCGCCAGGCTTCTCGGCGGGCTTCTTGCCGCCCGACTTGAAGTCGGTGGCATACCAGCCGCTTCCCTTCAGCTGGAAGCCGGCGGCGCTGAGGAGTTTCTTGTAGGCGGCCTTGCCGCAGGAGGGGCAGGCGGCGAGCGGCGCTTCGCTCGCCTTCTGCAGGTGCTCTTCCTGGTGGCCGCAGGCCTCGCAGCGGTATTCGTAGATCGGCATGTGGGTTCTCTTCCAGGGCGGCGATTATATCGCCTGGCGCCCCGACACTCGGGGCGCCGCGCCGATTTTCAAGCCGGCTAGAACGGGATGTCGTCTTCCATGTCGTCGAACTTGCCCGGCTTCTTGGCCGCGCTGCCGGCCTCGGCCGCCTTCGGCGCGGCGCGGGGCGCGGACGCGCCCGCGTCCTCGCGAGGCGCGCCGCCGCCCTCTCTTCGGCCCAGCATCTGCATCACGTCGCCCCGGATCTCGGTC
>JAFAGU010000293.1 GCA_019237595.1 Betaproteobacteria bacterium
CCTGCAGGAAAGACGGCGAAATCCTGGCCTTCGACCTGGACGATCTCACGGCGATCGGCCCGTACTCGGTCTATCCGCGCACGAGCGGGATCGAGGGTAACCAGGTGGTGAACCTCACCGGCGGCCCCTACAGGCACCAGAAATACCGCGCGAAGATGAACGTCGTCTTCACGAATAAGAACGTGACCTGCCAGTACCGTGCGGTCGGGCATCCGATCGCGGTCGCGCTCACGGAGGCGATCGTGGACGCCGCCGCCGCGAAGCTTGGAATGGATCCGCTGGAGCTCCGGCGCAGGAACGTCATCCCCGATGACGCCTATCCGTACACGTTCGCCTCGGGCATCAAGTTCGAAAAGCTCTCGCACCAGCAATGCATCGACAAGCTTTCGAAGGTCATGGGCTATGAAGCCGCCAAGCGGGAACGGGATGAATTGAGGAAGAAGAAGATCTATCGAGGCATCGGGTTGGCGGCGATGATCGAGGTGACCAATCCGTCGCCCGCGTTCTATGGCGTCGGCGGGGCGCGCATTTCCGCGCAGGACGGCGCGACGCTGCGGCTCGAGCCGACGGGGATGGTGACCGTCATGTGCAGCGTGACGGAACAGGGGCAGGGAACGGAGGGCATCTTTGCGCAGATCGCGGCAAGCGCGCTTGGTATTTCGTTGAGCAAAACCCGCATCCTGACGGGCGATACCGCCGTCACGCCTTACGGTGGCGGCACCTGGGCCTCGCGGGGCGCAGGGATTGGCGGCGAGGCGGTGCTGCTTGCGGCGCTCGCCCTCAAATCCAACATCCTCGAAATCGCGGCGCGGATCCTCAAGCTCGACAAGGCGGAGCTCGACCTCGAAGGCAACCAGGTCGTGGGCAAGCTCACGCGCGAGCCGAAGCTCGCGCTCGAGGAGCTAGGGCGCGTCGCGTATTTCCGGCCGGACACGCTGCCGATGGATTTCCAGTCGGAGCTCACCGTCACCCGGCACTACACGCCCCGCGAATATGGCTTCACGTTCACGAACGGCATCCAGGCTTCGTATGTCGAGGTCGATCCCGACACCGGCTTCGTCAAGCTCCTCAAGCACTGGTGCGTCGAGGACTGCGGCACGGTCATCAACCCGATGCTCGTCGACGAGCAGATCCGCGGCGGCATCGTGCAGGGCATCGGCGCCGCGCTCTACGAGGAATGCCTCTACGACGCCAACGGCCAGATGCTGAACGCGAGCATGGCCGACTATCTGGTTCCGATGGCGGCCGAGATGCCCGACATCGTCTGCGCGCACGTCGAGACGCCCACGAAGCAGTCGCAGCTCGGTGCCAAGGGCGTCGGCGAGGCCGGCACGGCAGGCGCGCCCGGGGCGGTGATGAACGCGATCAACGATGCGCTCTCTCCCTTCGGGGCGCGCGTAACCCGGATGCCCTTTACCCCGCAACGGATCCTCGCGGCGCTCGAGAAGCCTTGAGCCGCCGCGCGGGCGGCTTGAAGAGCCCGGCTTCGGCGAGCGCGTTCATCTCGCCGCGCACGAGGCGTTCCACCTCCGCCGCCGCGGCCGAGCGAGGTTCGGCGGCAGGCCTGGCGAGTACGAGGATGCGGTGCAAATTCGCCCCCTCGACGCTCTGCGCGGCGAGCCGCCGCGCCGCGAGCTCGGCGTGCACGACGGACACCGGCATGATGCTCGTGCCGACGCCCGCGAGCAGGAGCCTGCGGATCGCCTCGATCGAATCGACCTCCGCTTCGACACGCAGCGCCGCGCCGAACGCCGCGAGCTGCTCGTCTACGACGGCGCGGAGCCCCGCAGAGATGATCATCGGCAGGCGCGAGAGCTCGGTGATGGAATAGGCGCGCCGCGTCCCGCGGGCCTGCGGGGGCGAGACGACTACGAGGGGCTCGGAGAGGAGCGGCGTCAGCGAGATGCCAGGCGAGCGCGGGGGGTTCGTGGTGACGGCGAGGTCGAGCCGGCCGGCGAGGAGGGCATCGAGGAGCTGCGGGCTGAAACCTTCGAGGAACTTGAGGGCGACGCCAGGGAGCAGCTGCCGGGCGCGCGCGACGCATCCAGGCAGGAGCAGCGGCGCAAGCGTCGGCGAGGTCCCCAGCACGACGCGGCCGCGCACGGCCCGGGGATTCCCCCGGACCTGGTCGCGCGCCCGGGCCACCTCGGAGACGATGCGCCTCGCATGCTCGAGGAATTCGCGCCCGGCGTTGGTGAGCCGCACGCCGCGCGGCAGCCGGGTAAGGAGCTGCGTTCCGAGCTCGGCCTCGAGCTGCTTGATGCGGCGCGTCAAGGCGGGCTGCGCCACGCCGAGCTTGTCCGCCGCGCGCGTGATGCTGCCCTCGTCGGCGACCTCCGCGAAGTACTGGACGCTGCGCAGCTCCATGCGAATGTCCTTCCAAGCGTGCCATAACGGTGTGGCATGGGAAGCATAGCGAATCCGCGATTGTTCCGCCCTTGCCGCCGTGCTGGAATGTCGCGGAGCCATCGCAAAGGAGCATCCCTCGATGAAATCCATCGGCGTCGCCGTCATCGGCACCGGGTGGTGCGGCGGCATCCGCGCCGAGACGCTCGGCGGCCATCCGCTCGTCTCGGGGCTCCATCTCGCGGAGATCAACCAGGACCGGCTCTGGGAGCTCGCGGCGAAGACCGAGGCGCGCACGGCGGTCACCGACTACCGCGAGATCCTCAAGCGCGAGGACGTCGCCGCGGTCTATATCTCCGCCACGCCCGAGCACACCCACTTTCCCATGGCGAAGGACTCGCTCCTGGCGGGCAAGCACGTGTTCCTCGAGAAACCGATTGCCCTGACGCTCGCCGAAGCCGACGAATTGATCGCCCTGGCCAGGACAAAGAACCTCAAGTTCACCATCGGCTATTCGCAGCGCTTCAGCCCCAAGTACGCATACGTCCGCAAGTGCCTGCGCGGGGGCACGATCGGCCGGCCGGTGAGCGCGCTCGTGAGCCGGCACATCACGCGCGGCCTCGGGAAGAAGATCAGCGGCCGCGTGAAGCTTTCGCCGGCGGCGATGGAATCGACGCACGACCTCGACTTCCTCTTCTGGTGCCTGGAGCCTGCGAAGCCGGTACGCGTGTACTCGCAGGTCAACTACGGCGCGATGAGGGAGGCGAGCGGCGCGGACGTGCCCGACCAGCAGTGGTGCATGGTCACGATGGATAGCGGCATGTCGATCGTCGTCGGCGGCGGCTGGAGCCTGCCGCCAGGCTATCCGAATTTCTCAACTACCTGGATCGAGATGATCGGCACCGAGGGCGCGCTGCTCGTCGACGACTCGCACAAGGACGTGATCCTCAACACGATGAAGAACGGCATGCAGCTCCCGATGTCCACCATGCCGGGCGAATACGTGGACCACACCTACGCCGGCGCGATGGCGGGCGAGACGCTCCACTTCCTCGAGGCGGTCGCCTACGATCGCCCGGTCCTCGTCACGCCGGAGCAGGCGCGCACGGTGATGGAGGTCTATATCGCCGCCGATCTCTCAGCCGAGAAAAATGCGCCAGTGGATCTCCCGCTCCATCCTTCGAAAACCGTGAGGGCGGTGGCCTAGGTGAGGAAAGCCCCGAAACGCATCGGGCTCGCCATCGTCGGCGCGGGCCGCGTCGGCCTTTTCCGGGGCGAGGTGGCGGCGCGCCATCCGATGGTGGACTGGATCGGCGTCGCCGACCTGAAGCAGGACCGCTTGAAGCTCGTTGGGGAGAAGGTCGGCGCGGACTTCACGACTACAGATTTCAGGGAACTGCTAAAGAGACCCGAAGTAACGGCCGTCATCGTCTCGACGGATGAGCACCTGCACGTGGATCCGATCCTCGCCGCGGTGGACCGCAAGCTGTCGCTCATGATCGAGAAGCCGCTTGCGACGGAGCTTTCGGAGTCGGATAAGGTCCTGAAGAAAATACAAGAAGCGAAAGTCGATGCGGTCGTCGGCTATACGCAGCGCTTTCGCAGGAAGTGGCTTTCCGCCAAGGAAAAGGTCAGGACCGGCGCGCTGGGGGAGGTGACGCTTGTCACTTCGCGCGCGTTCATGAACCGGCTGGTCGCGCTTGACAACTATAAGCGCACGAGCGATGCGTCGAAGATCTCGCCGATGGTGATCTCGGGCACGCACGCGCTCGATGTCGTCATGTGGATGATGGAAGGCAAGAAGCCGGTCGAGATCTACGCGCGGTCCGTCGACAAGGCCCTCGGTCCGCTTTGCAAGGGCATCGACGCGACGGCGGGGACGATCGTATTCGAGGATGGCACGCTCTATCACTCGGTGATCTCCTGGGCGCTTCCCGTCGTCTGGCCGGGCGCGGTGTACAGCATGGAGGTCGGCATCACCGGTACCGAGGGCGTCCTCACGATCGACGATACGCATCGGGACATCGTGTTGGCGACATCGAAGGCGCAAGCCGAGGGCTACGCGCCCGATTCCCAGCGCAGGGTGGACTTCCTGGGCAGCTATCCGCCCGGCGACATGGCGCTCGGAGAGCTGCGCGGGCCGATGCGCGAGGAGACCGAGCAGTGGCTGAACCGCCTCTCGACCGCGCTGCCGACCCAGCACGCGAGCGCGGCGGAGGCGCACGACCGCCTCATGCTCACGAAGGCGTTCGACAAATCGGCCCGGCTGAAGAAGCCGATCGCGCTCCCCATCGAGGAGGAATGAATGCGGTTCTCGCTTCTTGCGCTCATCCTCTTTCCCCTCCTGGGCCTCGCCCAGGGTTATCCGAACCGGCCGGTCAAGATCATCATTCCCTTCGCGCCGGGCGGAGCCTCCGACTTCGTCGGCCGCATCATGCAGCCCAGGATGTCGGAGCTGCTCGGCCAGCCGATCATCATCGAGAACAAATCTGGCGCGGCCGGCAGTGTCGGCGCGGAAGCGGCAGCAAAGTCGGCGCCCGACGGCTATACGCTTTTCCTCGGCAACGTGGGCTCGATCGCGATCAACCCCGGCGTCTTCCCGAGCCTCGGCACGTACCCGCTTCGCGACTTCGTCGCCGTGACGCAGGTCGTGGACGTGCCGAGCGCGTTCGTCGTCAACCCGTCGCTTCCGGTGAATTCATTCAAGGAATTCATCGGCTATGCCAAGGCGAATCCGGGCAAGCTGAACTACGCCTCGCCCGGGAGCGGCAGCCTCGACCGCCTCGAGATGGAGCTCCTGCGCAAGCTGGAAAAGCTCGACATGGTCCACGTGCCCTACAAAGGCGGCGCCGGACCGGCGACCGCGGGCGTGATGGGCGGCGAGACGCAGGTCATGTTCGCCACCGCCGCTTCCGCGATGCCGGGCATCAAGTCCGGGCGGCTGCGCGTGCTAGGTGTCACGAGCACCAAGCGCATGGAGCAGCTGCCGGAGGCGCCGACGATGCAGGAGTCCGGCTACCCGGACCTCACCGCGAGCTCCTGGCAGGGGATCTTCGTGCCGACCGGCACGCCGAAGGAAGTCGTCGACAGGCTCTATGCCGTCACGGTGCAGGTCATGACGGCGCCCGAGGTTGTGAACCGGCTGAAGACCGGCGGCGCCGAAGTCCTGACGAGCGCGAGCCCGGCGGCCTTCCATCAGTACGTGGCGGAGGAAACGCAGCGCTGGGCGAGAATCGCGAAGGAATCGAATGCCACGCCGGATTGACCCATGGCGCTAGGCGTCGCCGTCGTCGGGCTCGGCTGGTGGGGGCGCATCATCGTGCCGCTCCTTCGCACGAGCGAGAAGTTTCGCGTGGTGGCGGGTGTAGAGGTGGGAGCCGCTCCAGACCTCGGCGTTCCGATCGAGAAGGACTTCGAGAAAGTGCTCGCGAATCCGGCGGTCGATGCGGTGGTGCTCTGCACGCCGCACACGCTCCATGCCGAGCAGATCATCCGCGCCGCGCGTGCGAAGAAGCATGTCTTCTGCGAGAAGCCGCTGTCCCTTACGCGGGCGGATGTCGTCCGCGCAGTCGAGGCATGCAACGAGAGCAAGGTGGCCCTCGCCGTGGGACACGAGAAGCGCTTCGAGCCGCCGATCCAGGAGGTGTTTCGCGCGGCCAAGGCGGGCGAGCTCGGCGCGCTCCTGCAGATCGAGGCGAACTTCAGCCAGGACAAGTTCCTCTCGCTTGCTTCGGACAATTGGCGCCTCTCCGGCAACGAAGCGCCCGCCGGCCCGCTGACCGCGACCGGCATCCATCTCCTCGATCTCTCGGTGGGTCTCATGGGGCGGGCGGCCCGTGTCTTTGCCTCGGTCAAGCAGCTGGGCAGCCAGCTCGTCAATGGCGATACGCTGGGCGTCCTCGTTTCCTTCGAAAAGTCGGGCAATGCGCTGCTGAGCGCGGTTCTCGCGACGCCCTTCGACGGCCGGTTCGCCGTCTATGGCAGCAAGGGCTGGATGGAAGTGCGCGACAAGGCGCATCCCGAAGCGCCGCAGGGCTGGGTCCTGACCAAGAACCTCCGCGGGAAGGAAAAGGAAACGAGGACCTACGAGCCGGCGAAAGCGGTCCTCGCGAACCTGGAAGCGTTTGCCGACGCGGTGGCCGGACGGGCGCCGTATCCCGTTCCGCAGGAGGAGATGATCGCGAACGTCGCCGCGCTGGAGGCCATCGTGCGCTCCGCGCGCAGCGGTAAAGTCGAGGAGGTCCAGGACCGATGAAGCTCGGGACGTTCATGATGCCACTGCACCCGCCGACGCGGGAGCCGTGGCAGACCTACCAGGAAGACCGCGAAGCGATCATCCTCGCGGACAAGCTCGGCTACGCCGAGGCGCTCGTCGGCGAGCACGTTACCGACCTCGCGGAGAACGTCACCTCCTGCCTCATGTTCCTCGCGAGCCTCGTCTCGGAAACGAAGCAGATCGTGCTGGGCAGCGGCACCGTCAACATGCCCAATTCGAACCCCGCCGCGATCGCGGCGCAGGTGGCGATGCTCGACCACCTGCTCAAGGGACGCTTCATCATGGGCATCAGCCCGGGCGGGCTGATGTCGGATGCCGAGGTGTTCGGCAACTACAAGAAGGATCGCAACGCCATCTTCCTCGAGTCGATCAACATGGTGCTCGAGATCTGGGCGAAGGACGCCCCGTACGAGCTCAGGGGCGAGTTTTTCGAAGTCAGCACCAAAAACACCATGATTCCGGAGATCGGCCAGGGCACGATCATCAAGCCCTACCAGAAGCCGCATCCTCCGATCGTCGTCACCGCGGTCGCGCCGCACTCCAAGGGCGTAACCGAGGCGGCGAAGCGCGGCTGGTCGCCGATTTCCGCCAACTTCCTGCTGGCCCAATGGGTGGCGAGCCATTGGCCCAAGTACCAGGAAGGTTGTATTGCAATCAGTAAGAAACCCGATGGGCGAGACTGGCGCGTCGCCAAGTCGATCTTCGTCGCCGACGACGAGAAGACGGCGAAGGAGTACGGCCACGGCCCGAAGGGCCCGTACCACTTCTACTTCAAGCAACTCATCCGCAAGCTCGTCGGCGCGGGCGGCCGCGGCAACCTCTTCAAGCTCGACCAGAACGAGCCCGACGCAAGCATCACCGCCGACACGATGACGCCCAAGCTCGTCATCGCCGGCACCGCGAACAGCGTCGTCGAGCAGATACTCGCCTTCCGCGAGAAGGTCGGGCCCTTCGGCACGCTCTACTACCCGTGCCACGACTGGGTCGACCCGAAGCTCGGCAAGCGCTCCATGGAGCTCATGGCCGAGCAGGTGCTGCCCAAGGTCAACGCCGCCCTGAAGGAGGCGTAGATGCGGGTGTTTACGTTTCTAATTCTCTTTGTCCTCAGTTTTTCTTCCCTGGGACAGAGCAAGTGGGTAAAGCTCGCCCCCTTTCCTGAGCCGGCCGAAGAGCTGCTGGGCGCCTCGGCGAGCGGCAAGCTGTACGCCTTCTGCGGCCTCGCGCCCGGCTGGAAGCCGATGGGGCTCGTGTACGAGTACGACCCCGCGAGCGACAAGTGGACGAAGAAGAAGCCGATGGCGCTGCCTTCGCACCACGTGTCCTTCACGGAGCACAACGGGAAGATCTACGCCTTCGGCGGGTTCGTGCTGCCGCAGTCCGGTCCAGCCGCGTGGGTGCCGATCGACAACGCGTGGGAATACGACCCCGCGGCCGATTCGTGGCGCGCGCTTGCGCCGATGCCCACGAAGCGCGGCTCGCCTGTGGCGGCAGCGGTCGGGGACAAGATCTATGTGATCGGCGGGGCGGTCACCGGCCCGGGGCAGGCCGCCGTGCATCCGCAGCGCCCCCACTCATCTACCGGTGCGGTAGAGGAATACGATCCGGCGACGAACAGCTGGCGCACGCGCGCATCGATGCCGACGCCGCGCAACCACATGGTCGGGGGCGTGATCGGAGGCAAGATCTACGTCGCGAGCGGTCGCGTCGGCGGCGCGTTCATCTCCGGCGGCTCGAGCAACGTCGGTCTCATCGAGGCCTACGATCCGGCGGCGGACTCGTGGAGCCAGCCGCTCGCGCGCATGGGGCAGGCGCGCAGCGCCGGCGCAGGCGGGGTCTACAAGGGGCGCCTGTACATCACGGGCGGCGAATACCAGGATCCCGGCATGATGGCCACCTTCCGCTCGCTCGAAGCCTATGATCCCGCGGCGAACGCCTGGCAATTCCTTCCGCCGATGCCGGTCTCGCGGCACGGGCTCGCCGGCGCGGTGGTGGGCAACCGGCTCCACATGGTGAGCGGCGACGTGCAGTCGGCCGGCACCGGCGTCCACGTGCACAGCGACTCGCATGACGCCTTCGAGCTCGAGGCGAAGTAAATGAGCGCGGCGCAGCGCTTCAGGCTGCGGGTGAACGGCGCGAGCCACGAGGTGCAGGCCGAGCCGAAGACGCCGCTCCTCTACATCCTGAGGAACGACCTCAAGCTGAAGGGCGCGCGCTTCGGCTGCGGCGCCGGGCAGTGCGGCGCGTGCACCGTCCTCCTCGACGGGAACGCCGTCCAGTCCTGCGACACGCCGCTGTGGGCGGCGGACGGGCACGACATTACGACCATCGAGGGCCTCGGCTCGCAGGACAAGCCGCACGCGCTCCAGAAAGCATTCCTCGACGAGCAGGCCGCGCAGTGCGGCTATTGCGTGAACGGGATCATCATGTCGGCCGCGGCACTCCTGGCGAAGAAGAAATCGCCGACGGACGCCGAGATCGTCGAGGCGCTGGGCCGCAACCTCTGCCGCTGCGGCACGCACACTCGCATCCTGAAGGCGATCAGGCGGGCCGCGGAGGCGCAATCCGCTTGAAGATCGATTGGGACGTCCCGATCCGCATGGACGACGGCCTGGAGCTTCGCGCCGACGTCTTTCGTCCGGAGGAAGGTCGGCATCCAGCAATCCTCACCTATGGGCCCTACGCCAAGGGCCTCGCGTTCCAGGACGGCTACCCGAGCGCCTGGCAGCGCATGATCGCCGAGCATCCGGACGTCGCGGCCGGCTCGAGCAACCTCTACCAGAGCTGGGAAGTCGTCGACCCCGAGAAGTGGGTGCCGGAAGGCTATGCCTGCGTGCGCGTGGATTCGCGCGGGGCGGGGCGCTCGCCGGGATTCATCGATCATTTCTCCCCGCGCGAGACGAAGGACTTCTACGACTGCATCGAGTGGGCCGGCGTGCAGCCGTGGTCGAGCGGCAAGGTCGGGCTGAACGGCATCTCGTACTACGGCATCAACCAGTGGCACGTGGCATCGCTCCAGCCGCCGCACCTCGCGGCGATGTGCATCTGGGAGGGCGCGGCCGACTGGTACCGCGACATGACGCACCATGGCGGCATTCTCTGCACGTTCTGGGCGAACTGGTACGACATGCAGGTGAAGACGGTCCAGTACGGGTTGGGCGAGCGCGGGCCGCGCAGCCGCGCGAGCGGCAAGCTGGTGTGCGGCGACGTCACCTTGCCGGACGCAGAGCTCGCGAAGAATCGCGCCGATTTCGGCGACACGATCCTCGGCCACCCATTGGACGACGAATATCACCGGGCACGCTCACCGCGATGGGACAAGATCTCCGTGCCGTTCCTCTCCGCCGCCAACTGGGGCGGCCAGGGGCTGCACCCGCGCGGCAATTTTGAAGGTTTCACAAGGAGTCGATCAAAAGACAAGTGGCTCGAGGTGCATGGCCTCGAGCACTGGACCCACTTCTATACCGACTACGGAAGGAAGCTGCAGCTCAGATTTTTCGATTATTTCCTGAAAGGCAGGGGTGACTGGAATACGCAACCGCGTGTCCAGCTGCAGGTCCGGCACGTCGACAAGTTCGTGGAGCGGCATGAGAACGAATGGCCGCTGGCTCGGACGAAGTGGACGAAGCTCTCCCTGAAGGAGGGATCGAAACCCTCGATCACCTTCGACGCCATGGGCGATGGAGTGACCTTCCTCTTCGATCCGCTCGAGGAGGAGACGGAAATCACGGGCCCGCTCGCCGCGCGGCTTTTTGTGTCATCTACCACCGAGGACGCGGATCTCTTCCTCGTCTTCCGGGTCTTCACGCCCGATCTGCGGGAGGTGACGTTCGTGGGCGCGATCGACCCCCACACGCCGATCGCGCAGGGCTGGCTCCGCGCATCGCACCGCAAGCTCGATCCGGCGCTCTCCACCGAATACCGCCCGCACCACGCGCACGACCAAAGGCAGTTGCTAAAGAAGGGCGAAGTGGTACAACTCGACGTCGAGCTCTGGCCCACCTCCATCGTCGTCCCGGCGGGCTAT